>DATFDU010000128.1:0-15601 GCA_035251915.1 Dongiaceae bacterium
GCCCCTGCCGGAGCGGCGCGCCGACCGCGAGCTGGCGATCGATCTGACCGGCTCGATGATGACCTATCGCTGGGGCATCGCGGAAAGGGCTGCGATGGAACATCACGCCCACCTGGCCGTCCAGGAAGGCGAGCGGGTGGAGATGACGCTGACCAACCGCACCGACATGTCGCACCCGATGCATCTGCACGGCCACCATTTCCAGGTGGTGGCGGTGGGCGGCACGCGGGTGAAGGGCGCGGTGCGCGATACCGAATTGGTACCGGTCGGCGGGTCCGTCACGCTCGCTTTCGATGCCGACAATCCCGGCAGGTGGATGTTCCACTGTCACAACCTCTATCACATGCTGTCGGGGATGATGACGCAGGTGAGATATCTCTAGTCTGTGTTCAGGGTGACAATCCAAGGGTCGGCAGCTAAAGTCTGCCCGGACGTCGCGATATGGGGGTTACATGCTCGTCGTCTATCGCGCGGTCAGGCGCCGGTAGGCCTGCCATACTGGGGTGGACGGCTGCATTTCTATACGTGCCGCTAGGCGGCCTAGCTCGGAACAGTGCACATGAGTTCTTTGTGGGCGGATTTCTTGACCAACGACCAGCGGGTCATCCGCAAGTGGAAGCACTATTTTCCGGTCTATGAGAGGCACTTCGCCAAGTTCGTGAACACCGACGTGGTGTTCATCGAAATCGGTTGCGGACGCGGTGGATCACTGCAGATGTGGAAGCGCTTCCTTGGTCCCCACGCGCGCATCGTCGGCATAGACATCAGGCCCGAGTGCACCGATTTTGCCGAAGACCAGATTGAAGTGCGGATCGGCGACCAATCGGATGCCGCATTTCTCAATCGTATCGTTGATGAGTTCGGCCCGCCGGACGTCGTGCTCGACGACGGCAGCCACGTCATGTCGCATATCAACGCCTCGTTCTCGGTGCTCTATCCCAGGGTCAGCCGCAACGGCGTGTATATGGTCGAAGACCTGCACACGTCCTACTGGGAAAAGTATGAGGGCGGGCTGCGGAGGAAGGGAACCTTCATCGAGAGGTGCAAGGAATTAATCGACGAATTGAACGCCGATTACACGCGCGGCGCTGTTCCTTCCAGCGATTTCACTCGGTCGACCTTGTCGATGCACATTTATGACAGCATCGTGGTGTTTGAAAAGGGGCGCCACACGAGCAAATCCGCGCCGCGGACGGGAGGAGCGCCGTAATTTTCGAATGATCGCGATGCGATCCAACCCGGCCATGCGCTAGCTGAGTGACGTGGTCGATGTCTTCCGCCGTCAAATTGCCCGGCCCGATGGTGACGGGCACGCGCCCGCCGGAACGGCGCGCGGATCGCGAGCTGGCGATCGATCTCGCCGGCTCGACCATGACCTATCACTGCGGCGCAGTAGGCCGCGATGGAGCATCGCGCCCATCTGGCCGTGCAGGAAGCCGAGCGGGGGGAAATGATGCTGGCATGCTGTCCGGCGTGATGGCCCAGGTGCGCTACCTGTAGATGTGCCACCGGGTGACATGCCGCGGATCAGACGCTAAACTCCCGTCGCATTCATCTGCAGGGGGATAGCCATGAGCTGGATCGTCTGGATCATCCTTGGGCTTGTCGCAGGCATTCTCGCAAAGTGGATCATGCCGGGCCGCGATCCCGGCGGCTTTATCGTCACCATCATCCTCGGCATCGTCGGCGCTCTGGTCGGCGGCTTCATCAGCGTGAAGCTCGGGTTCGGCGACGTGACCGGCTTCAACATTGGGTCGATCATCATCGCGGTGCTGGGCGCGATGCTGCTGCTCTTCATCTACCGCATGGTCAAAAGCCGGAGCTAGCAGAAGTCAGAAGTCAGGGTGGAGCGCGGCCGTCTCTGACTTCTGATTCCTGACTTCTGACTTCTGAATCACGCGACGTGCTCGATGTCTTCCTGCGTCAGGTTGCCCGGCACGATGGTGACGGGCACGCGCATCTTGCTCACATACTTGCCGGTCAAGGCCGAGACCAGCGGGCCGGGGCCCTTGGGGCCGGTCGAGGCGGCAAGCACCAGGATCGAGATGCCGGGTTCCTCCTGGATCAGCTGCAGCAGCTCGTCGCGCCGGTCGCCTTCGCGGAAATACAGCATCGGCATCTTGCCCGACAGCTTGTTCACCTCGGTCGCCATCTTCTGCATGGTGGCCTCGGCCTGCTGGCGCGCTTCCTCCTGCATCAGCTGGTTGACGCCCATCCAGTCGCCGAAGCCGGATGGCTCCATCACGTGTACCATGGCGACGCGCCCGTTGGAGCGGAAGGCGCGCCGGCAGGCATAGCGCAGCGCCACCTTGAGCTCGGGCGATTCGTCGACCACCACCAGGAACACGCGCTCCTGTGCCGCCGCCGGCGCGCTCGCCGGCTGGACCTGGGGCTCGGATGCTGGGTCGGCGCTCATGACATCACCTCTACCGCTTGCGGAAGGCCAGGTGGGCCAGCCAGCCCGTCAACAGCGAGACTAGCACGGCCGCTACGCCATAGCCGAAACGCTGCGCGATCGACCGGGAATTGGCGTATTTGTAGAGATCCGCCCCGAACCCGACCTTGCTGATCACCAGCGGCATGTTCTGGGCATCGACGATCCGGCCGTCGCGCACCAGGTAGACATCGATCAGGAAGGTTCCGGTCGGGACGTTCGAGGGCAGATGCAGGTTGGCGCGGAACAAGGTCTCGCCGATGAAGGTGACGCGCCCCACCCGGTCGGCATAGAGGCCCTGCTTGCGCTTCTGCTGCACCAGGGCGATGCGGAACGACCCGATGCCCAAGGTCGCTTCCTCCGCGGTCTCGAACCTGAGGCGCCCGATGCCGAGCTGGTAGCGGTCGAGCATCTCGTTGGGCAGGATCTCGAACAGCGGCCGGGAGGAGGCGACGCCATAGAGCGACGGCACGTCGTCGAACTCGATCGATTCGGCGTTGACCCAGATGCCGGCGAAGCGGTCCTTCTGGTGGACCGCCACCCGCCCGGACGGCCCGCGCATCACCAGGATCACATCGCCCGGCCCGTCGATCGCGCCGAACACCAGGATGTCCTGGCCGGCGAAGTCGGTGGTGATCTCCACCAGGTGATCGTCGACGTCGGCGACGATGCCCTGCGCCGCCGCCGGAGCGGCGAGCGCCAAGCCGACCATCACGAGCAGGCAGGGCGCGCGCATCACCGGCTCCCCAGCAAGGGCTGCAGGGAGAACAGGTCGTCCGGCGTCGCCACCAGCTCGTAGCACAGGCCGGCGGCGACGGTGAGGATGAGCAGCGCCAGCAGGAAGCGGATCTGCTCGCCCGGCAGGCGCGCGCCGATCCGCCCGCCGAACTGCGCGCCGATCACCGATCCGATGGTCAGGACGAAGGCGAGCAGCACGTCGACGGTGCGGTTCTCCATAGATTGCAGGATGGTGGTCACGGCCGCGACGAAGATGATCTGGAACAGCGAGGTGCCCACGACGATCGCGGTCGGCATGCCGACCAGATAGATCATGGCCGGCACGATCAGGAACGCGCCGCCGACGCCGAGCAGGGCGGAAAGGATGCCGACCACGAAGCCGATCCCGACCGGCATGATGACGGAGATGTAGAGCCGCGACTTCTTGAACCGCATCTTGAAGGGCAGACCATGCACCCAGACATGCTGATGCAGCTTGCGCGGGGCCATGGCGCCGCGCTGGGCGCGCCGCACCCGGCGCAGGGCGCGCGCCGATTCCGCCAGCATCAGGATCCCGATCGAGCCGAGCAGGATGACATAGGCGATGTTGATGGCGAGGTCGATCTGCCCGAACCGGCGCAGGATCGAGAACAGCGTGACCCCGACCAGCGCGCCGAACACGCCGCCGGACAGCAGCACGAAGCCCATCTTGAAATCGACGTTGTCGCGACTCCAGTGGGCCAGCACGCCGCTGACCGAGGTCGCCACCGTCTGGTTGGACTGGGTCGCCACCGCGACCGCCGGCGGCACGCCGATGAAGATCAGCAGCGGCGTCATCAGGAAACCGCCGCCGACGCCGAACAAGCCCGAGAGGAAGCCGACCCCGCCACCGAGGCCAAGCAACAGCAGCACCGACACCGAGAGTTCGGCGATCGGCAGATAGACTTGGAAGCTGAGTAGCCAGTCTAGCAGGGCGCCCAGCATGCCCGACCGAACCCCCGGTCCTTGCGATCAAACCAGCCCGGCAGCCGCGCGCGCGTCAGACGGGTATCCCCCTCGACTGGTGATGGCGGCCGACGAGACGCATCATATGAAAATGCTGGTCTGAGCGTCTTCGGCGACAGCGACTCGGGGACCGCGGGCCAATCGTTAAGTCAGTTTACAGAGGACAGAGGACAGAGAACAGGAGGCATTTGTGCTGGACCAGCTGTTCACTGTCCTCTGATCTCGGTTCTCTGGCTACTTCTGCAGGATGTCGGTCATCTCTTCCAGCTGAGTGCGGGCGCGCAGCAGGTAGAAGCCCTGGGACGCCAGGTGATTGGGCTCCACCAGCGCATTGGGCGATCCGTTGATGACCGCCATGGGCTGGAGCGTGGCGCCTTCCATCATCGAGTCCACCATGCGCTCCCAGATCTTTCCGGCGCCGCGCTCGTCGAGCACGTTCTTGAAATCGGCGCCCAGGTCGCGCAGCAGCAGCGCGTTGGCGTAGAGCAGGCCCTTGTTGCGATAGAACACGTTGTCGGCCCGCAGGTCGAACCAGTCGCCGGAAAAGAGATCGATCTCCTCGTCGATATCGCTGGAAGCGCTGCCCAGGTCCTTGCCGATGCGATCCAGCGTGCTGATGAGGTTGTCGGATCGCGTCTCGAACACCGCTTGCCCGGCCGCCAGCCGCTGGTTGTAGCTCTGCAGCCGGACCATCGCCTCCTCATACTGGGTTTCGGAATTGGCGGTGATCGATGCAGAGCTGACGTACCACCGGTCCGGGGCGTAGTTGAGGCCGCTGCGGGCCTTGGTGAGGTCGGAGTCGGCGCTCGAGGAGCCGCGCGAGCGGCCGATCTGGTCCGCCATCTCGGTCGTAAAACGCGCCAGCGCCAGCTGAATGCCGATCTGGTAGTTCGGCATGTTGTCGAGGGCGTAGCCCGGCAGGAAGAACGGGTCGTTGGCCGGCCAGCCGGTCTCCATCACTTCCCGCTGGATCAGCGCCGCCGCAAGGGCAACGGCCTTGCTTTGGCCCTCCGGCACGGTCCCGGCCGAATATTTCGGGTCATCGTTGATCCGGTGCACGATGATCATGCCGACCGGGTAATACAGCACCAGCACCACCAGGATGGCGAGCGCGACCCACTTGGACCGTCTCAGCCAGCGCCGCCCGGCGCCGGGCAACTTCGGCGTATCGGCTGGGGAATCGAGAAACGGGTCGGCGGTCATTAAAGGCCTACTCCAGGTGGGGGCACACCGACAGATGGTGGCTGGGCGGCGGGCCAGCAAGGGTCAACGGGTCAATGGAGGAATCCGACGATCTCCTCGACCTCGCGCAGGACCGGCATCGCGATGGCCTGGGCGCGTTCGGCGCCCGTGCGCATCAGGGCGTCGATCTCGTCCGGATGGGCCAGCAGGCGCTTCATCTCGGCATTGATCGGGCCGAGCTTGGCCACCGCGAGATCGGTCAGTTCGCCCTTGAATCTGGAGAACTCCTGGCCGGCGAACCGGTTCACGGCCTCGGCGAGGGTGATGTCCGACAGCGCCGCGTGGATCGACAGCAGGTTGAACGCCTCCGGGCGCGCCGCCTCGGCATCGGCCTTGACATGGCCGTGCTCGTCCAGCGTCTCCGGTCCGGGCAGCGGGTTGGGGTCGGTCTTGGCCTTGCGGAACTTGAGCGCGATGGTCTCCGCATCGTCGGTCATGTTGATGCGGCTGTAGTCGCTCTCGTCCGACTTGGACATCTTCTTGGTGCCGTCGCGCAGCGACATGATGCGCATGGCCGGCCCGCCGATCACCGGCTCCGGCAGCGGGAAGAAGGCGACCCCATAGTCGTTGTTGAACTTCTGCGCGATGTCGCGCGCCAGCTCGAGATGCTGCTTCTGGTCCTCGCCCACCGGCACGTGGGTCGCCTTGTAGGCGAGGATGTCGGCCGCCATCAGCACCGGATAGGCGTAGAGCCCGATCGAGGCATTCTCGCGGTTCTTGCCGGCCTTCTCCTTGAACTGGGTCATGCGGTTGAGCCAGCCGAGCCGGGCCACGCAGTTCAGGATCCAGGCCAGCTGCGCATGGGCGAAGCATTGGCTCTGGTTGAAGATGATGGAGCTCTTGGGGTCGATGCCCGAGGCGATATAGGCCGCCGCGACCTCGCGCGTGTTCTGGCGCAGGTCCTTGGGCTCCTGCCACAGGGTGATGGCGTGCAGGTCAACCACGCAGAAGATGCAGTCGAAGTCCTTCTGCATCCGGACCCAGTTCCGGACCGCCCCCAGGTAATTGCCGAGATGGAGCTTGTGGGTGGGCTGGACGCCGGAGAAAATACGGTTCATCGAGGTGCTTTCGCGCTGGCGGTGTGTAACTTCGCCCCGAAAACCCGGGGTGGCGGCTATATCGCCGGCCCGCCGCGGCCTTCGCAAGGCCTTTTACGGGTATTTCCGGCCCAATCCGAGGTCCTTGGCCGTCCGATTCCGGCCTCCGAATGGCATTGAAGCAAAAGGCTTTCGCCATCATATTATCTGCGGCTAAGGGGCAAGGGGGCCCCGCGCGAACAAGGAGTGAACAGATGGCCACGGGACCACAGAGAGACTATTTGGGCCGCGCACAAGCGCCGGCCGGCGCCCGCGCTGCCGAGATCGATGTCGGCCTGCGGGCGTACATGCAGAAGGTGTTCGGGCTCATGGCGGGCGGCACGGCGGTCACCGGCCTTGTTGCCTACTTCGGCGCGACCACCGGGCTCTACATGCAGATCGCCCAGACGCCGCTGATCTGGGTGGTGGTGTTGGCGCCGCTCGGCTTCGCGATCTTCTTCGGCATGAAGATCCAGTCCATGCGCGCCTCGACCGCCCAGGCACTGTTCTGGGTATTCTCGGCGCTGATGGGGCTGTCGCTGTCCTACATCTTCATCCGCTACACCGGCGCGTCGATCGCACGGACGTTCTTCATCGCCGCCGCGACCTTCGCCGGCATGGCGCTCTATGGCTACACGACCAAGCGCGACCTGACCGCCATGGGATCGTTCCTGATCATGGGCGTCTGGGGCCTGCTGATCGCCATGGTCGTCAATATGTTCCTGGCGAGCAGCGCCCTGCACTGGGCGATCTCGGTCATCGGCGTGCTGGTCTTCACCGGCCTCACCGCCTATGACGCGCAGAAGATCAAGGAGATGTACTACGCTGGCGATGGCGCCGAAGTGGCGACCAAGAAGGCCGTGATCGGCGCGTTGAACCTCTATCTCGACTTCATCAACCTGTTCGTCTTCCTGCTGCAGTTCCTCGGCGACCGCCGCTAGGAACAGCAGACCACTCCGAACGGAACCGGGGCCATCTGGCCCCGGTCTTGTTTTGGCGCTCAGGTCTGGCGCTGCGTCCCGCCGTTGGCTAGCTTGTCGCCGGGAGCAGTCGCACGATCAGGGAATCATTGGATGTATATGCTGTACTGGTCGCCGGGTTCGGCGTCGATGGCGCCGCATGGCGCGCTGGAAGAGGCTGGCGCAAAGTACGAGCTGATGCTGGTCGACACCGATGCCGGGGCGCAGCGCGATCCCGCCTATCTGAAGCTCAACCCCAACGCCAAGGTGCCGACCCTGGTGGTTGACGGCCAGTTCGTGATGTTCGAATCCGCCGCGATGGCGACCTTCGTCGCCGACCGCCATCCTGAGGCCAGGCTGGCGCCGGCGCCGGACGAAATGGCGCGCGGCCATTTCTATCAGTGGCTGACGCACCTCACCAACTCGGTGCAGCCCGCCATGCTGCGCTACTACTATCCGGAGCGGCACACGGCGGATGACAGTGGCCATGAGGCGGTGAAGGCCAGTGCGATGGAGGAAATCGCGAGCTTGTGGGGGCGCGTCGACCGGCATCTGGCGGCGCACGGGCCCTATCTGCTGGGTGAGCGGTTCAGCGCCGCGGACATCTTCGCCTACATGCTCTCTTCCTGGCAGCAATGCTGCCCGCAGACCTACCAGCGATTCCCGAACCTGAAGCGCCTGGCGGATGTGGTGGCGGCGCGGCCCGCGATGCAGCGGGTGATCCAGAAGAACGGCTGACCGCGGCCATGAGCTCGCCACGCGACATCCTGCAATTCTGGTTCTCCGACCGGGCGCGGGCGCTCTGGTTCGAGAAGGACACGATGTTCGACGCGGACATCCGCGCGCGCTTCGGACCGCTGGTGCACCAGGCCCAGATGGGCGGCTTCGAGGACTGGCGTGCCTCGCCCGACGGCGCGCTGGCCCTCTTGCTCCTGCTCGACCAGTTCGCGCGCAACATCTTCCGCGGCCAGGCCAAGGCGTTCCTCGGCGACCCGCGCGCCCGCGAGGTCGCGGCCGAAGCGGTCGCCCGCGGCTTCGACCGGGGCTATCCGTTTCCCGACCGCGTGTTCTTCTACCTGCCGTTCGAGCATTGCGAGACCCTCGCCAACCAGGACCGCTTCATCGCGCTGCTGGAAGGCTGCCTGCGTGAATTCGGCGACGTGGCGGCAGAGTTCCTGGAGTATGGGCACCGCCACCGCGCCATCATCAAGCGCTTCGGCCGCTTTCCCCACCGCAACGAGGCCCTCGGGCGCGAGACGACGGAGGAGGAGGCGGAGTTCCTCAAGGGGCCGAACTCGTCGTTCTGAGCGAGGGCCGTTCAGCTCCTCGCATGTCACCCTGACACGTGAGAGCGCGCGTTACGGCGCCATCAGGTTGAGCACGGTTTGGGCGCGCACCATGTCGATGAGGTCGGTCTGCATGCTGGCGACCTTGCCCTTGAAGGCGGCCAAGAAGAACACCGCGCCGCGATAGTCCGGCGTCAGCAGCCTGCTGCGCGCGCGCAGGTCGGCGAGGCCGAAATCGGCGATCTCGACGGGCGTCGGCGTGAAGCTGGCGTCGAGCTGCTTCAGGATGGTGGCGCGGCGCGCCTCGGGCAGGCGCGGGTCGAGCTTGAGCAGGATCCAGAAGCTGCCGAGCTCGCCCTTCACCTCGGCGCTTTTGTCGGGCTTGCCGTAGGTCGCCTCGAAGTTGGCGAGCGCGTCGGCCGGCCTCAGGTCCTTGCCTTCGAAGCCTTGCGTGAGGCGCGCCCAGAACACGCGCCGTCCATCCTCCGCCGAGGAGAACCAGAGCTGGAGCGCCCGGTTCTCGGTGAAGCGGCTCTCGATATGCGGAATGGGGGATTCGATCAGGACGCTGTCCTTGAGAACGTCGGCCAGCTTCTCCTGATAGATGCCTTCAAGGAACTCGCCGTCGAGCGGCTCCTGGAGCGGCATGTCGAGCGGGATGTTCATCACGCGCTGGCGCGGTTCTTCTGCGAATGCGAGCTGCATCGCCGCGAGGAGTGCGGCGATCGCCAATGCCAGAGGCTTCATGCCACTTTCGCTTCCTTGCAGACTTCCTCGTGGCCGCTCGCCTGTTCCATCAGCCAGTCGCGGAACGCCTTGATCTTCGGCTGCTTCAAGGCGTTCTTGGCGTAGACGATGAAATAGCCGGTGTCGGTCTTGACCGTGAAATCGATCGGCTTGACGAGGCGCCCGTGGCGCAGGTCATCGCCGGCATTGATGACGTTGCCCATGGCGATGCCGAGGCCGTCGATCGCCGCCTGGATCAGCAGGTTGGAGAAGTTGAGGCTGAGGTTCGACTTGATCTTGGCTTCCGGGAAGCCGGCGCCCTTCAGCCAGTCCGACCATTCATCATAGCCCGAGCGCATCCAGTCACTGTCGGTCAGCAGCGGGTAGTTGAGCACATCGCGCGGCTCGCGGATCGGCTTGTCGGGCGTCAGGAGGCCGGGGGCGCAGACCGGGAAGATGTCATTCTTCGATAGCAGCTCGCTCTCCAGCGCATCCCATTGCCCGCGCCCGAATCGGATGCCGAGGTCGATGTCGCGCCCGCCGATCTGCTCCACCGTGCTGGTGGCGGAGAGCCGCACCTGGATCTCCGGGTGGCGGCGCTGGAAATCGGACAGGCGCGGCACCAGCCACTTGGCCGAAAGCGACGGCAAAGCGGTGACGGTCAATGGCCGATCCTTGCCGAAGCGCGTGATCTCCGCCGCGCCCTCGGCCAGCTGCTCGAACGCGGTCTTGACCGGCCCGACGAAGCGCTTGCCGGCCTCGGTCAGGCGCACCTGGCGGGTCTTGCGCTCGAACAAGGGCTGGCCCAGCCATTCCTCCAGCGCCTTGATCTGGTGGCTGATGGCGCTGTGGGTGACGTTCAGCTCGGCCGCCGCCTTGGTAAAACTCTGCAGGCGGGCGGCAGCCTCGAAGTAATGCACGGATTTCAAGGGCGGAAGGCGCATCGCAGGGCCTTTCTCATGTGTCAATTTTTCTAACACAACCTCTGAGAAACTATCGTTTGTCCGATAGCAGAATCAAGCCCATTCTCTCACTCAACGGCGATGATGCCACAAAGAGACCTGTGAGGTGAGCTATGAAGTCCAATGTCTTTTCAAGCCCGATCAACGGCTTGTCCCGGGGCGTCGGCCACGAGATCGCAGCGATCCTGGACCGGCTGTTCGAAGCCCCCTTCATCTGGGCGGAACGGGCGGCCGAACGCCGCCACCTGTCCGAGCTGGACGACCACCTGCTGAACGACATTGGCCTCAACCGGGCCGACGTCGAGACCATCAGCACCAAGCCGTTCTGGCGGGCGTAACGAGTTTTCCCGGATGGCCACCCGGCCATCCAGTCCAAGCGCGGCGCGAGGGACAGGAGCGGCCAGCTCTCACCCGACTTCTGTGAAGCGCCGCGCGAGGACTAACCCGAGGAGATCGACCATGAAGTCGCATGCACACGGTATGTTGGACCTGGTTCCCCGCAGTGGCTTGGCCCATATCATTGCAGCCGATCTGGCGCCCGTGCTGGATCGCCTGATCGAAACCCCGATCGCCTGGCTGGAGCGGATGCGCGAACGCCGGCAGCTGGCCGGCCTCAGCGACGACATGCTGAAGGACATCGGCGTCAGCCGCGCCGACGTCGAGCATGTGGTCGAGAAGCCGTTCTGGCGGTCGTAGAAGGAATTATGGCTGGCCCTGCGGGCGACGCAGTCCCTCAAGGCCCTGGAACTCCACGAACTTGGTCATGGTCGACCACAGGTAATCCCCGAAATAGAACGGCGTGAACCGCGGCGCGCCGGGCAACGGCAGCGGCTCGATCAAGGCATCGGCCCTGGCGTCGTAGAAGAACGGTATCGAATACCGTTCTTCGCCGCGGCCGATCACCCGGTGCTCGGTTGCCTTGATGCGGCCGCCGGTCCACATCTCCAGCAGGTTCCCGAAATTGACCGCCAGCGTGCCTTCCGCCGGCGGCACGTCGACCCAGGTGCCGTCGGCGGCGCGCGCTTGCAGGCCAGCAACGCCGTCCTGCGCCAGCAGGGTCATGAGGCCGGAATCGACATGGGCGCGGCCGAGCAGATAGTGGCGCTCGCCGCCATGCGTGACCCACAGCTTGTGCTCCGGAACGCCGATCATGGAGGCCGGCGGCCGCACCGGATAGTGGGTCAGGCGCAGGGTCGAGATGCCGCCGGCGAAGGTGGCGTCGAAGGTCCTCTCCGGCAGGCCGAGCCCGCGCGCCAGGGCGTGCATGAGGGCCTGGGCGACGCGCTCCATGGCCTTGAAGTAGGCGGCGGTGGCCGCGCGCCAGCCTGGCAGCGCGGTCTCCGGCGGCAGAGGTGTCGCTTCGCGCAATGGATCATCGGGATCGATGGCTTCCGGTCCGAAGGCCAGGTCGGGACCCAGATCGATGCCCTCCTTGTAGGTCTCGTGCCCGTTCTGCAGCGGGAACCAGCCGCGATAGACGTTGCGGTGCGTGGGATCGAACTTCTGCCGCCAGAGCTTGCGCGTGTGCACGCCCGGCAGCTCGAACAGGCGCAGCAGCGCGCGGCGGGACGCAACATCGATCGGCACCTCGGGCGGCAGCCCGCACACCGTCATGAAGCCGCTGGAGCCGGCGGCCGCGATGATGGCGGCATCGGTCGCGGCGTAGCCGGCGGACTCCGAGAACAAGGCGGAGATGTCGACCTGTGGGACCACGTGCTTCCTCGCGCTTGACGAGGGGTATTGGAGCGGCGGCGTGGCGGGCGGGTCAAATGCCAAATGGCAAGCGGTGCTTGCGGAAATGCGATGGCGCGATCTGTTATGTTGGCTCACACAGTCGGTCAGAAACGATCAATTGTCGCGATACGCGTCGCGAGTCATGCTGGCAGCCTGGGACTGGGGGAGCGATGAAGGCGCATTTCCGGAGAATGGCGGCGTACAATCGCTGGGCCAACGAGCGGCTGTACGAGGCCGTCGGCAATCTATCGCCGGAAGAACTCGCGGCGCCCCGCAGCGGCTTTTTCCCTTCGCTCCTGAAAACGCTCAATCACATCCTGGTGGGCGACACGGTCTGGATGGGACGGCTCGACGGCACGGGGTCGAGCATCAGGAGCCTCGATCAGATCTTGCACACGGAGTTCGGTGCATTGAAGGCCGCACGCGTCGCGATGGACAACCGCATCGTCGCGTATGTCGATGGGCTTGTGCCGGCGCGGCTGGAGGAGGATCTGGTCTATCGCACCGTGGCCGGCGATCCGATGAGGACGCACGTGGCACAGGTGCTGGCACACTTCTTCAACCACCAGACCCACCATCGCGGCCAGGCCCATGCGATGCTGTCCTCCACCAAGGTTGCGCCGCCGGTACTGGACCTGATCTACTTCCTGCGCGATCGTCCTGATGTCGCCGGCATACGATAGCGTATCGCATTTGAAAGGCACTCCAATATGGACCCCACATTCGCGCTGCTCAGCATTCTCGGCACGATCGCGGTCGGCGCGATGAGCCCAGGTCCCAGCTTCGTGCTGGTGGTGCGCACGTCGGCTGCCTTGTCGCGGCGTGACGGGTTGGCGGCAGCGCTCGGCATGGGGATCGGCGGGCTCAGCTTCGCCCTGCTGGCGCTGGCCGGCTTGCAGGCGCTGCTGATGCAGGTGTCGTGGCTGTACCTGATCCTGAAACTGGCGGGCGCGGCCTACCTCATCTATCTCGGCTTCCAGATCTGGCGCGGCGCCGCGACCCCGCTCGCGATGTCAAGCGGTGGACAGCCCGCCGGCAACGGCTGGCGCAAGAGCTTCGCGATCGGCCTCTTCACGCAGCTCAGCAATCCCAAGACCGCGATCTGGTACGCCAGCGTGTTCGCCGCCTTCCTGCCGGCAGACGCGCCGATCTGGATGCTCCTGGTCCTGCCGCCGCTGCTATTCGCCATCGAGTTCGGCTGGTACACCATCGTCGCTTTCGCCTTCTCCGCATCGAAGCCGCGCGCCATCTATCTCGGCGCCAAGCTGTGGATCGATCGCTTCGCCGGCGGCGTGGTCATGCTGCTCGGCGGCAAGCTGGTGCTGGAAGCGGTGCGCGGCCGAGTCGCATGAAGCGAGTCTGGCAAAGCTGGATGATCGCGCTGGCGCGCTCGCCGCGCGTCACGCGCTGGATGCAGGGCAACCGCGCGACTGCGTCGATCGCGCGGCGCTTCGTGGCCGGCGCCGATGCGGCGCAGGCGATGACCGTGGCACATACGCTGGAGCAGGCTGGCTTCAAGACCTCGCTCTATTATCTCGGCGAGTATGTGACGGATCCGGCGATCGTCGCGGAGAACGGCCGGCAGAAGATCGCGGTCGCCGAATCCTTGAGCGCGGCGCAGCTGCAGATCCACGTCTCGCTCGATTCGACCCAGATCGGCTATGCGCTCGATGAGCAGGCCGGCCAGGCGCTGGCGCTCAAGATCGGCGCGCGCATCCGCGATCTTGCCAGCTCGAACAGCGCGCCGCCGGTCCTGATGCTGAACATGGAGGATGCGGAGTATGTCGACCGCATCCTCGCGCTGCGCGCCAGTCTGCACGCCGCCGGCGTGCCGGTGGCGCAGACCTTGCAGGCGTATCTGAAGCGCAGCGCCGACGATCTCGCGCCCATCGTCGCGGCGGGCGGGCAGGTGCGGCTGGTCAAGGGCGCGTTCGCCGATCCCAGGCCGCACGCCTATCAGGGCAAGGCGGCGATCGATGCGAACTATCTCGCGCTGGCGCGCAGCATGCTGGGCGCGGCGGCGAGGGCAAGTGGCTTCCGCCCGGTGTTCGGCACGCATGACGAGGCGCTGATCGCGGAGGTGAGGCGCATCGCCAGCAACGGCGGGTGGCAGCCCGGACAATACGAGTTCGAAATGCTCTATGGCGTGCGCAGCGAATTGCAGCGCCAGCTGCGCGCGGCCGGCGAGCAGGTGCGAGTCTACCTGGCCTATGGCCGTGACTGGTGGCCCTACGCCGTGCGCCGGATCGGCGAAAGCCCGCGCAACGCCGCGCTGCTGGCGCGCGCGGTGATGAGCGGCTGACTCAAAGGATGAGGCCGCCGCAATAGTCCAGCCGATAGACCAGCGTGCCGTCGCGCGTGATGCGCTCGGCGCCGCGGAACGCGGCGAGGTCGCCCTCGCTGTCGTCGAGGTAGCGCAGGCCATCGCGGCCGAAGGCGCGCGGGCCGCGGAACGGGCGCTCCGCCTCCACGATGTACAATGCCTGGCGCAGGCAGCTATGGATGAGGGCGATGGCGGCTTCGTCGGTGACGGCGGGCGCGACACCGCCGCAATAGACCATGGACCAGATCACGCGATCGTCCTGTGCCACCGTCTCCTGCCCGGAGAAGCGCGCCAGGCCGAAATGGACATCGCGATAGGCGAAGCGGCCCGCCTGGTATTCCCGCTGTCTGGCTCCAGTCGACACCGTCGCGACCGTCGACCGATGGCCGTCGAAAGCGTGGGTGTTCCGTTTGGCGGCGACCAGGAAGGCCGCGAGTTCGGCGTGCATCGATCCTCGTCGGTCAGTGCTGCTCTTCGATACACAAGGGCGGTGACAGATGATGGCAAGACTGAATTGGCCGCCGCCAACGAAAAAGGCGCCGACTTGCAGCGGCGCCTTTCGCGGCTTGCAGCGATCGACCAATTACTTCGGCGAGATCACCATGATCATCTGGCGGCCTTCCATCTTGGGATGCGATTCGACCTTGGCGACAGCGTCCAGGTCGGCCCTCACCTTGTCGAGCACCTTCACGCCCAGCTCCTGGTGCGCCATCTCGCGGCCGCGGAAGCGCATGGTGATCTTCACCTTGTCGCCTTCCTCGAGGAAGCGGTGAACGCTCCGCATCTTCACCTCATAGTCGTGGATGTCGATGCCGGGGCGCAGCTTGATCTCCTTGACCTCGATGACCTTCTGCTTCTTGCGCGCTTCGTTCTTGCGCTTCTGCTCCTCGTATTTGAACTTGCCGAGATCGAGGATCTTGCAGACCGGTGGCTCAGCGTTGGGCGAAACCTCAACCAGATCGAGGCCGACATCGGCGGCCATGCTGATGGCTTCCCGGGTCGTGACGACCCCCACCATGCTGCCGTCTTCGCGCACGAGGCGCACGTTCGGGACATTGATCTGGTGATTGACGCGCGGCCCATCGTTGCGGGACGGCGCGGGCTCCTGGGCAGGCATTCTAGCTATGGAAGGCTCCT
>DATFDU010000129.1:0-8561 GCA_035251915.1 Dongiaceae bacterium
AGCCGCCAGTCCTTGATGGCAACGACATGGTCGGCCAGGAACTGGCCCTGCTCCGCCTCGTCCTCGACGATCAGCACGCCGGCGAGGCCGCGGCCCAGCTGCTCGACCGTGTTGCAATGCGGATGGAAAAAGAACGTGCCGGCATCGGGCGGCGTGAACTCGTAGGCGAAGGACTGCCCCGGCTCGACCGGCGGCTGGGTCATGTAGGGCACGCCGTCCATCGCGTTGGGCAGGCGGATGCCGTGCCAGTGGATGGTGGTGTGCTCGGTGACCGCGTTGGTCAGCTGGGCGCGGAACGGCTGGGCGCGCTTGGTGCGCAGGACCAGCGGCCATTCGTCCCGGTAACCCCAGATCGGCGTGGTGGTACCGGGCAGCAGCGACAGCGAGCGCTGCCGCGCCTCCAGCGCGACCGGCGCGCTATCGGCAGAGGCCGCGGAAAACGGCAACGGCAGCGCCGCGAGCGCTGCCGTGCCGGCCAGGAAATGTCGCCGTGTCCACACGGCTGCCTGTGTTATTGGACGGCGGTCGGGTTGTCGAGGGAGTCCGAACCTTCGATCGCGAGTGCGCCGATCTTCAGGGCGTCCACCGCCTTCTCGATCGCGCGGGTCTGAGCGATCAGGCCGTCGATCGCGTCCTGGACGATCTTGTTGCCCTCGGCGTTGCCGTCGCCGATCATCTGGTCGTACTTCATCTTGCCGCTGTCGGCGGTGTCCTTGAGCACGCGCAGCTTGGCCTCGGCATTCGCCATCGCGTCCTTGACGCCCTTGTCGGCGTCGGGCGAGGCGGCCGCCACGAGCTCGGACAGGCTGGCGCCTTTCACGACGCTGCCGTCGATCCGCTTGTAGCTGCCTTCGTAGATCGCGATCATGCCCACTTCGTCGTAGTAGTGGGGGTTGTGGGTGTTGTCGGAGAAGCAGTCATGCTCCTCCTCCGGATCGTGCAGGATGAGGCCGAGCTTCATGCGCTCGCCCGCCAGCTCGCCATAGCTGAGGCTGCCGAGGCCGGTCAGCATCATGGTCAGCGCGCCGTTGCCGCCGGCATCGCGCAGCGCCTCGCGGGCCGCGCCGTCGTCTTCCCAGTTCGCGACCATCTCCTTGAGGTCGTCGACCAGCAGCGAGGCCGCGGTCTTCAGATACTGGGCGCGGCGGTCGCAGTTGCCGTGGGTGCAGTTGGCGGTGTCGTAGTCGCTGGCCGGACGCGCGCCGGAGCCCGGGCCGGTGCCGTTCAGGTCCTGGCCCCACAGCAGGAACTCGATGGCGTGGTAGCCGGTGGCGACGTTGGCTTCGGAGTCGGCCGACTCGTGCAGCTTGTCGGCCAGCAGCTCGTTGGTGATCTTGCTGGTGTCGACCGTCTCGCCGCCGAAGCTGATGCTGGTGTTGGCGATCACGTTGGCGGTGTAGAGCGGGTTCTCGTCGGACTCGGTGCCGTAGGAGTCCGCGACGTAGTCGATCAGCCCCTCGTCGAGCGGCCAGGCATTCACCTTGCCCTCCCAATCGTCGACGATCACGTTGCCGAAGCGATAGCCCTCGGTCTGCTGGTAGGGATCGCGCGCGGCCAGCCACGCGGCCTTTGCGGCCTTGAGGTTGTTCTCGGTCGGCTTGGCGATCAGCGTGTCGATCGCCGCCTGGAGCGCCTCCGCGGTCTTCAGCGAATCCTCGTATTTGGCATGCGCGATGTCGGCATAGGTCTCGATCACCGCAGCGGTGTCT
This sequence comes from Dongiaceae bacterium, assembly GCA_035251915.1. Classification (GTDB taxonomy): domain Bacteria; phylum Pseudomonadota; class Alphaproteobacteria; order Dongiales; family Dongiaceae; genus Dongia_A. The sequence goes on from DATFDU010000129.1 coordinate 1,710, forward strand.
GCCGCCATTGCCGGCGCGCCGCCCACGATCAAAGCGCCGAGTGCGCACGCCAAACCAGCCTTGCGAACCATAAGTCCCTCCCTGTTCAAGCGGCGGTCAAGATAATGAGAATGATTATCAGAGGCAATCGCAAACAAGGCATGCGGCTATCGCCTTGAGAAAACTGCCCTATTTCACAGTTTGGACGACGTCGAAGCCTTCGAAATTCGGGCCGCCGAGATAGAGGTCGCGGTGTTGCCCGGCATTCTGGTGCGCCTTGCGGAAGGCTTCGGACCTGGTCCAGCCCTCGAAGGTTTCGCGCGAGCTCCAGACCGTGTGCGAGGAATAGAGGGTGTGATCCTCGCGCTTCGGGCCTTTCAGCAGGTGGAACTCGACGAAGCCGGGCAGGTCGCGCAGATGGATGTCGCGCTCGCGCCAGATGCGCTCGAACTCCGCTTCGTTGCCGAGCTTCACCTGGAACCGGTTCATGGCGATGAACATGCGTGTCTCCTTTCGGGTTGATCGTCGATCGTAGACCGGTTGCCCGGCCAGAAAACGATGTAGGGGCGATCGCGCTGCGGCTCGCGCAGCACGCGCGCCGCGACCTCGAACACCTCGCGCATCAGCGCTTCGGTCAGCACGTCGGAGGCCGCGCCCTCGGCATGGGTGCGGCCGCGATGCAGCACGAGGATGCGGTCGGCATAGGCGACGGCGTGATTGGGGTCGTGCAGGATGGCGACGACGCCGACGCCCTGCTCCGTCAGCCGCCGCGCGGCGGAGAGCGCCAGATGCTGGTGGCCGAGATCGAGATTGTTGGTCGGTTCGTCGAGCAGCAGGTAGCGCTCGCCCGGCTCCTCGGCATGAAGCTGGGCCAGAACGCGCGCGAGATGCACGCGCTGGCGCTCGCCGCCCGAGAGCGTGAGGTACGAGCGCTCCGCCAGATGCGCAACGCCGGCCTCCTGCATCGCCGCGGCGGCAGCGCGAAGATCCGTACGGCCGGGATTGTTGCCCATGTGCGGCGAGCGGCCGATCAGCACCAGCTGCAGCGCGGTGAAGGCGAAGCCAAGGCTCGGGCTTTGCGTGAGGACCGCGCGGCGCCCGCTCAAGTCGCGCGCCGGCCAGGCGGAGAGTGCGCGGCCATCGAGCTGCACCGCGCCTTCGTCCGCTTCCAGCGATCCCGCCAGGCAGTGCAGCAGCGTCGACTTGCCGGCGCCGTTGGGGCCGAGGATGGCGAGGAACTCGCCCGGCCGCACACGCGCGCTCACCCGGTCGAGGATGCGGCGCGAACCGCGCACGACACTGACGTTTTCCGCGGCCAGCATCAGAACGCCCCCTTCTGCCGCAGCAGCAGCCACAGGAAGAACGGCCCGCCGAGGAAGCTGGTGACGATGCCGATCGGCAGCTCCGCCGGCACCACGATGGTGCGCGCGAACAAGTCGGCGAGCAGCACCAGGCAGGCGCCGAGCAGAGCGGACAGGGGATAGAGCGCGCGGTGGTCCGCGCCCATCATCAGGCGCACCAGGTGCGGCACGATCAGGCCGATGAAGCCAATCGCTCCCGTCAGGGCTACGATCGCGCCGACCGTGAGCGCGACCAGGGTGACCATCCAGCGCTTGGCGCGCTCGACATCGAAGCCGAGATGTCGCGCCTCGGTCTCACCCAGCAGCAGGGCGTTGAGATGCTTGCCGAACCGCATCAAAGCGAGGGCGACCGCCAGCACCAGCGGGCCGATGACCAGCAGGCGTTCCCAGGTCACGCCGTTGAGGCTGCCCAGCATCCAGAAATTCAGGTCGCGCAGCTCGTTCTCCGCGCTCAGGAAGATCAGCAAACCGATGCAGGCTCCCGCCAAGGCATTGATGGCGACGCCGGCCAGCAGCAGGGTGGCGACGTCGGTGCGGCCCTCGCGGGTGGCGATCGCGTAGATGAGAATGGTGGTGGCGAGGCCGCCGGCGAAGGCTGCGACCGGCAGCGCGTGGCGCAGCAGCGGCGCCGACAGATAGTCGAACAGCGGCCAGCCGAGCACGATGAAGGCCGCCGCCGCGGTCGCGGCGCCGGTCGAGACGCCGATCAGGCCGGGATCGGCCAGCGGGTTGCGGAACAGGCCCTGCAGCGTCACGCCCGCGACCGCCAGGCCTGCGCCGGTCAGGGTGCCGAGGACGATGCGCGGCAGGCGGATGTCGATCAAGATCGTGCGCAGGACCTGCATGTCCTGATCAACCGGCGCGAGGCCGAGCTGCTGCGCGATCAGGTGCGTCGCGGTGCCGGGCGGGATCGGGATGGCGCCGGCATGGAGGGTGACGAAGCAGATCGCGACCAGCGCCAGCGCGGCAATGCCGACGGCCCAGGCGGTTCGTTGCGCCTGCCGGTGCGCGATGAGCGCGAATTCCGCCGCCGATTGCATCTAGTTCGCGGCCTGCGGCGGCGCCACGTAGCCCGGATGCAGGGCCGTCGCCAGGTCGCGGATCGCCTGCGGCGTGCGCGGGCCGAAACCCAGCAGCAGCAGCGATTCCATCGCGACGATGCGCTTCGCCTTGCCGGCCGGCGTCTGCACGATGTCTGGACGCTGCAGCAGTCCGTCGTGGCCGCCGAGCTTCTCCAGCGTCAGCTCGGTGACCAGCACCACATCGGGCGCGGCGGCGATGATGCCCTCCGATGACGCCGGCTTGAACTCCTCGAAGCTCTCGATCGCGTTCTCACCGCCCGCCAGCGTGATGATGGCATCGGCGGAGGTCTTGCGCCCGCCGACCATCGGCGCGCCCTCGCCGACCGAGAACAGGAACAGCACGCGCGGCTTGTCCGTAACCGCGCTCAGGCTGGATTGCAGCGCGGCGAACTCGGCCTCGAGCTTCGCCGCCAGCGCTTCGCCTTCCGTCTTGCGGTCAAGCGCGGCAGCGACCGCCGCGACCTTCCTGATCACGCCCTCGGTCGAATGCGCGTCCGGGATGAGCGCCAGACAAGTGCCGGCCGACTGCAGCTGATCCAGCACCTGCGGCGGGCCGGCGTCGGCGATGGCGAGGATCAGACGGGGCGACAGGCTGAGGATCGGCTCGGACAGTTGCCGCATGTAGCCGACCTGCGGCAGGTCCCGCGCCTCCTGCGGGTGGCGGCTGGTGATGTCGACCGCGGCAACGCGCGCGCCGGCGCCGAGCGCGTAGACGATCTCCGTCACGTCGCCGCCGATCGAGACGATCGGACCATCGCGCACCGGCAGCTCGCACGCCGCCAGGGCAGCATCTGTCCAGGCCAGCAGCGCGATCGCCGCACAAGTTCCCAGAACCCTGCGCATGATCTCTCCTAGAAGTTCAGGCTGTAGCTGACCGCCGCCCGGTAGTTGCGGCCAGGTTCTTTCGAGTCGGTGAACACGCGGGCGTAGGATGTATCGAAGATGTTCTCGATCCCGAGGTCGACCTGCAGCCCTTCGATCACCGTCTCGGTCGGCGCCCAGCTGAAGTAGAGATCGTGTACATCGTAATCGTCGCGCTTCAGGTTCTCTTCCCCCTCGTTCACCTCGTCGAAATCGTCGGCGATGAAGGTGCGCCAGCCGACGATCGAATCGATCTCCGGCAGCTTCAGCGCGGCGTCGAGGGTGAACTGCGGCGGCGTCAGGGTGAGCGAACCGAGATGGTCGCCGGTATCGCGGTCCCTGCCGTCGATGTCGGAGTAGCCGAAGCCGAAGCGCACGCGCTCGTTCTCGTAGCTGGCCTCGACCTCCGAGCCCCACAGCTTGGCGCGGGCGACGTTGTCGGCGCTGGTGGTGCCGTTGCAATTCGGCGGGAAGCACGACGGCGGCCCAGGCTGATCGACGCTGAGCGAGATGAAGTCGTCGCCCTTGATCCAGAAATAGGAGCCCTTCACCGACAGCCGGTCGCCGGTCGTAATGACGTCCGCGAAATCCAGGCCGCCGCCCACTTCCACCGTCTCGGTGGTCTGCGGCCGCAGGTCCGGGTTGGCGACGAAGAAGTTGGTGCCGAAGCCCGGAATCACGAAATGCACACCTTCGTTGTACATCTCGTTGATGGTGGGCGCGCGGAACGCCTCGCCATAGTTGGCGAACAGCATCGACCATTCGGTCGGCATGTAGCTGAGGCCGACCCGCGGCGAAACGGCGTCGTCCTCGTTGCTGTCGGCGATGTCGCTGGAGGCGGAATAGTGGTCGTAGCGCAGGCCGCCGAGCAGGATCACCTCGCCGGGCACGAAGCCGAACGGCTCCTCGACCCGGAGCTCGGTCTGGAAAAAGCCGCCGATGAAATCCGCTTCGGCATCGGGCACGCCATCGCGATCGCCGGACGCGGATTCGCCGTCCTGCTGGTCCTGGTAGCCTTCGGCGCCATAGGTGAAGACGAGGCCGGCGCCGTCGGAGATCTCGACGCGCGAGGAGTTCTCTGCGCGGAAGCCGAGGGTATCGACCGATCGCTTGAGCTTTTCGCCTTCCAGCCCAGCACCGAGATCGTCCAGGCGCAGGGCCTCGACCTGGAAGTCGGTGTAGTAGAGCGTGATATCCAGATCGAGCAGCTTGTCGTCCGGATTCGAATATGAGTAGGCAAGGCGCGTGGTGTCGGTCTCGACGCTCTTTTCCGTCGCGTCCTCGGCGAAGAAATCCTGGCCGTTGAGCGGCTCTTCCGCGTCGTTGTCGAAACGCATGAAGGAGGCTTCGATGCGGTGGAACTCGTGCAGGTCGATGCCGGCCTTGACGAGGCCGGCGACGATGTCGTCCGAGCTGTCCAGCTCGTCGCCGTTGCCAAGCTCGATGTCGCCGGAGTTGCGCTTGGTCACGCTGCCCAGCAGGTCGATGCCGGCGCCCGGGCGGCCGTAGAGCGTGAAGCTGCCCATCGGCTCGTCATTGACACTCTGGTAGCCGCCGCGGACGCGGAAGCCGATGGTCTCGTCCGGCGCCAGCAGATCGTCGGCGTCCAAGGTCTGGAAGGAGAAGACGCCGCCGCTGCCGCCGCTGCCGTAGAGCGCGGAGGCGGAGCCGCGCAATACCTCGACCTCGCCGATCAGGCTGGGATCGAGATAGAAGCGGCCTTCGTGGCCGGTGTCGATGTTCTGCCGCGCGCCGTCGATCATGATGACGACGTCGGGACCGGAGAAGCCGCGGATGCTGGGATCCTCGCCGGTGCGGCGCGGCCCGCCGGTGAACTCGACGTTGGGCACCCGATTCAACAGGTCGTCGGGCGTCGAGGCATTGCGCAGATCGGGGCGGTTTGGATCGATCACCGTCACCATTCCTGGGTATTCGAACGCTTCGATCGGATTGCGCGTCGCGCTCACCGAAACCGGCCGCAAGATTACCGGCCCCTGCTCCACCTCTGCTGCCTCCGCCGCCGGCGTGTTCGTCCCGGCCGGTTGCTGATCGGCGGCCGGCGCAGTTTCCTGCGCAACGGCAAATGTGCTCATGACGGCCAGCCACATCAGGCCAGCCGCTCCCCCAAGCTTCGTCCATGCCATCCCCTGCCCCCATTGGCTCCACGGTTGAGTCCCTGGCTGGCTGTAGGGCTGGCTTGGGTCAAATCGGCCGTGCGCCTTGCGCGGCACCTCTGCCGCGCAGCGCCGACCGGCACTGTTCTCTCGCTACTTCGTCAGCACGAGTCCGCCGCGGCTGGTCCGCCGCAGGCGATAGAGATGTCCTTCGTGCTCGATCACCGCCTCGCCCGCCGCGCCCAGCAGGCGCACGCTCGAAAGATGCGGCACCGACGCCGGGTCAGTGGCCACACGGACAGCGGAGAGATCGCTTTGCGGTGCAGATTGCAGATTGTTCATCGCTCATCTTCATGCGCAGTGACGGCCCGTTCGACCGCCGCGAGGGGATTTTTAATGCAAATCATTCTCATTTGCAATCACCTTCGAGAGCGTGGCTACCGGTCGGTGATGGTGAAGTTCGCCGGGATGATGAGCTCGATGGAATCGCCCGGCACGTCGTCGGGCAGCGGCGGGAGCGGCTGGGCGCGCTCGATCATGGCGAGTGCCGCCTCGTCCAGCACCTCATGCTCCGAGGTGCGTTCGACGGTGTAGCTGAGCACCTTGCCGTCGCGGTCCATGCGGAAGCGCAGCCAGACCGTTCCCTCCACATTGCGGCGCTGTGCGCTGCGCGGGTATTTCTGGAATTTCTGCAGATGCGCCTCGAGGAGGCCGCGCCAGGTGACCTTGGCGGCGGAGACCCGGGCGACGTCGGCAGCCGACGGCGCGGCCGGCGCGGTCGATGGCTGGACCGGCGCGGCGGCCTTGGCGGCCTGCTGCTGCGCGGCCTGCTGGGTGGGCTTCTGCACCACCTCCGGCTCGGGGTCGGGCTTGGGCTTCGGTTTCGGTTTCTCGACCTTTTCCGTCTTGGGCTTTTCCTTCGGCTTTTCCGGCTTCGGCTCTTCGGCCTTTTTCTTTTCCGGTTCCGGCTTGGGCAGCACGACCTCCGGCGCCGGGATGTCCGGCGGCGTCAGCGGCAGCTCCGGGATCGGCGGCAGCAGCTGCGCGAGGTCGACCTCAGGCTCGAGCGGTGGCGGTGTCGGTTCCGGCGGCGCGGTCACCTGCGGCGCCCGCGGCGCCGCGGGCACCGGCATCAGTTCCAGCATGATCGCGGCGGGCGGCGGGGCCGGCGGCTCGGTGTGATTCCACACGATGAAACCACTGAGACCCGCGCCGGCATGCAGCGCAAGGATGGTGGCAAGCGCGCCACCCCAGCGGGCGACGCCGCCTTCCTGCTGCCAGCTATGGCCGGCTGCCAGCAGCATCGGATGCGGGAGATTGCGCAGCAGGCTCGGCAGCGGGGGGCACGGTTTCCAGGCCGACCAGCGCGACCTTGAGATAGCCGGCGATGCGCAGCAGGTTCATCACCTCCATCAGCGCGCCGTATTCCACCACCTTGTCGGCACGCAGGAAGAT
>DATFDU010000130.1:0-10429 GCA_035251915.1 Dongiaceae bacterium
GCGCTCGGCATCTTCGGCTCGATCGACATGAACCGCGGCGACGCGCAGCTGGGTTGGGATACCGACCAGTTCCCGAACAACATCCCGGAGATCGCCTACGCCATGTACCATATCGTGCAGGCTGGCGGCTTCACCACCGGCGGGCTCAATTTCGACGCGAAGATCCGGCGCCAGTCGCTCGACCCGGACGATCTGCTCCATGGCCACATCGGTGGCATGGACGTGGGTGCCCGGGGCCTGCTGATCGCCGCCAAGATGATCGAGGACGGCGTCCTTGCGCGCCATGTGAAGGACCGTTATGCGGCCTGGGACAGCCCGGATGGAAAGGCTATTCTGTCCGGAGAGCGCTCGCTGGCGGACCTGGCGGCGCGGGTCGAGGCGAAGAACGCCGAGCCGCAGCCGCGCTCCGGCAAGCAGGAGTATCTTGAGAACCTGGTGAACAGCTATATGTGATCAGTATCCGGCCGACGCGGCGACAGACCGCGCGGCCGCTTCAATCGGGAGGAGCATGCCATGGCGATGACGACCATCAAGGGGCCGGCGATCTTTCTTGCGCAATATGCCGGCGACGCGGCGCCGTTCAATTCCCTGGATTCGATCTGCAAATGGGCCGGTAGCCTCGGCTTCAAGGGCGTGCAGATGCCGAGCTGGGACGGACGGCTGTTCGATCTCAAAAAGGCAGCAGAATCGAAGAGCTATTGCGACGACGTGAAGGCGACCGCCGCCAAGCACGGCATCCAGATCACCGAGCTCTCGACCCATCTGCAGGGCCAACTGGTCGCCGTGCATCCCGCCTATGACGAGGCGTTCGACGGATTCGCCGCGCCGCAAGTGCGCGGCAACCCGAAGGCGCGGACGGAATGGGCGATCGATCAGCTGATGCTGGCCGCCAAGGCGTCGCAGAACCTGGGCCTGACCGAGCATGCGACCTTCTCCGGTGCGCTCGCCTGGCCGTATTTCTATCCCTGGCCGCAGCGGCCGGCCGGCTTGGTCGAAACGGCGTTCGACGAATTGGCGAAGCGCTGGAAGCCGATCCTCGATGCGTTCGACAAGGTCGGCGTCAACGTCTGCTACGAGATCCATCCCGGCGAGGATCTGCACGACGGCGTGACCTTCGAGATGTTCCTGGAGCGGGTGAACAACCACCCGCGCTGCAACATCCTGTTCGATCCGTCGCACTTCGTGCTGCAGGCGCTCGACTATCTGCAATACATCGACATCTATCGCGAGCGCATCAAGATGTTCCACGTGAAGGACGCCGAGCTGAACCCGAACGGCCGCACCGGTGTCTATGGCGGGTTCCAGTCCTGGATCAATCGGGCAGGACGCTTCCGCTCGCTGGGCGACGGCCAGGTCGATTTCAACGGCATCTTCTCCAAGTTCGCGCAGTACGGCTTCCAGGGCTGGGCTGTGCTCGAGTGGGAATGCTGCATCAAGGATGCCGAGCAAGGCGCGCGCGAAGGCGCGATCTTCATCCGCGATCACATCATTAAGGTCGCGGAGCGGGCGTTCGACGATTTCGCGGCCGGCGGCGCCGACCTCGCGGCCAACCGGCGCATGCTGGGCATTCGATAGACTCATAGAGGGGAAAGAGCATGCCAATCGAAGGCCGCGGCCGCGAGAGCGCGGACGCACGAATCCGTTTGGGAATGGTGGGCGGCGGCGAAGGCGCTTTCATCGGCGCCGTCCACCGCCTCGCGGCGCGCATGGACGACCACTATGTGCTCGTCGCCGGCGCGCTGTCGTCCACGCCGGAGAAGGCGCAGCGTTCCGGCAAGGCGCTGGGACTGGCGCCGGACCGCATTTACGACGACTTCGAGACCATGGCCAGGGAAGAGGCCAGGCGGCCGGACGGCATCGAGGCGGTGGCGATCGTCACGCCGAACGATACCCACGCCCCTGCCTCCAAGACGTTCCTGAAGGCGGGCATCCATGTGATCTGCGACAAGCCGCTGACGGTCAACCTGAAGGAAGCCTTGTCGCTCGAGAAAGCAGTGAAGCAGAGCGGCAGGATCTTCGCCCTCACCCACAACTACACCGGCTATCCGATGGCGCGGCACGCCCGCGCGATGGTGAAGGCGGGCGACCTGGGCGAGATCCGCGTGGTGCAGGTGGAATATCCGCAGGACTGGCTGACCGAGAAGATCGAGGATACCGGCCAGAAGCAGGCGGTGTGGCGCAACGATCCGAAGCGCGCCGGCGCCGGCGGCTGCCTCGGCGACATCGGCACGCATGCGCACAACATCGCCGCGTTCGTGACCGGGCTGGAGCTGGACTCCCTGAGCGCCGATCTCACCAGCTTCGTGAAGGGCCGCAAGCTCGACGACAATGTCCACATCATGCTGCGCTACAAGGGCGGCGCCAAGGGCATGCTGTGGGCGAGCCAGGTCGCGCCGGGCAACGAGAACAACCTGAAGCTCCGCGTCTACGGCACCAAGGGCGGCCTGGAATGGTGGCAGGAACATCCCAACCAGCTGATCTGGTCGCCGCTCAACAAGCCGCCGCAGATCCTCTCCCGCGGCACCGGGAGTGCCGGCCCTGCCGCGGCGCGGGTCACGCGCGTTCCGCCCGGACATCCGGAGGGCTATCTGGAGGGCTTCGCCAACATCTACACCGAAGTCGCCGCCGCGATCCGCGCCGCCCGCTCGAAGAAGAAGCTCGACCCGGCCGTCATGTTCCCGACGGTGGAGGACGGCGTCCGCGGCATTGCTTTCATCGAGGCGGCGGTGAAGTCCTCGGCCAAGGATGGCAAGTGGGTGAAGGTCTAGGAACCGCCGTCAGTCTACCGATGCCTCAGCCGCTTTTCGGCGGTAGGATGCGGAGGACGTCGTTCCGGTCGAGTGCAAATCCGGGTCGAGACCGGACGCCAGCCTGCAAGGAACGCCATGCGCATCATCGACATCTGTGAGATCACCAAGCCGATCTCGTCGCCGATCCGTAACGCCTACATCGATTTCTCCAAGATGACCGCGAGCCTTGTCGCCGTGGTGACCGACGTGGAGCGGAATGGCCGGCGTGTCGTCGGCTACGGCTTCAATTCCAACGGCCGCTACGGCCAGGGCGGCCTGATCCGCGAGCGGTTCCGCAACCGCATCCTGGAGGCAGAGCCCAAGAGCCTCTTGAACGAGGCCCAGGACAACCTGGACCCGCACAAGCTCTGGGCAATCATGATGGCCAACGAAAAGCCTGGCGGCCATGGCGAGCGCTCTGTTGCCGTCGGCACACTCGACATGGCGATCTGGGACGCAACGGCCAAGATCGCCGGCAAGCCGCTGTTCCGCATGCTCGCCGAGCAGAATGGACGCGAAGCCAACCCGCGTGTCTTCGTCTATGCGGCCGGCGGCTACTACTATCCCGGCAAGGATGACATCGCGTTGCGCGCCGAGATGCGCAGCTATGTCGATCGCGGCTACACCGTCGTCAAGATGAAGATCGGCGGCGCCACGATGAGCGAGGATCAGCGACGGATCGAGGCCGTCCTGGCCGAAATCGGCACTGCGGCCAAGCTTGCGGTCGACGCGAACGGACGCTTCGACTTGGAAACCGGGATCGCCTACGCCAAGATGCTGCGTCAGTATCCCCTGTTCTGGTATGAGGAAGTCGGCGATCCGCTCGACTTTGCCTTGCAGGCGGCCCTTCCCGAGTTCTATCCCGGCGCCATGGCAACCGGCGAGAATCTGTTCTCGCATCAGGATGCCCGCAACCTCCTCCGCTATGGCGGGATGCGCCCGGACCGCGACTGGCTCCAGTTCGATTGCGCCCTCTCATACGGCCTGGTCGAGTATTTGCGCACGCTCGATGTTCTGCACCAGTTCGGATGGTCGCCGTCGCGCTGCATACCCCACGGCGGCCACCAGATGTCGCTGAACATCGCGGCCGGCCTCGGCCTTGGCGGCAACGAGAGCTACCCCGACCTGTTCCAGCCGTACGGCGGTTTTCCGGACGGCGTAACAGTCGAGAGTGGCCATATCACCATGCCGGAACTCCCGGGCATCGGCTTCGAGGGCAAGTCGGACCTGATCAAGGTCATGCGTGACCTCGCAGAGTGAAGACGGCGTTCATTCCTTCGCTTCATAGGGCACTGCCCGCTCCGCCGCCTCCCAGACGGCGCGCAGGGTCGGCTTCTGCTGCTCTTCGTACAGGTGCCCCACAAGACCGGCGCAGCGCGCGATGAGGCCGAAGCCGCGGGCAATCTCGGCCGGGACGCCGCAATCGCCGAGCACGGCCGCGATCGCGCCGGTGGCGTTGATGGTGATGTGGCGGCCATAGGTGGCGTCGACGGCAGCGCTGAGCGCGGTAATGGCGGCAACGTGCCGGTCAGCCACCTTGCGTTCGCGGGCCAGCTCCAAGAGACGCTGGGCGCGCGGGTCGTCCGGCTTATGAGTCGGGTGGCCGAAGCCCGGCAACGCCGTGCGCGCGGCGCGGTGCTCGACGGCGATGCGGTTCGCCTCGGCAACGCCATCCTCGGCCGTCACGATCCGCTGCAGCAGCGCGGCGCAGCCCTCCATGCTGCCGACGAAGCGGCTGCCGACGCCGAGCAGGCCGGCGGCCACCGCGCCCTGCAACGCTTCCGGCGCGCTGGAATAGGTCAGGCGCGCAGCCAGGACGCTCGGCGTCAGGCCGTGCTCCATCAGCGCCACCAGGCAGGCATCGATCAGCGCGGCCTGGTCCGCCGTCGGCATGCGGCCGAGGATCTGGAAATAGATCACCTCGGTGAAAGTGCGTCGGCCGATCAGCTCCTTGCACAGGCTGGCGCCGCGGATGAACACATCCTCGGCGCTGTGGCTGGCGATGCTCGTGGTGGGCTCGCTCATGGTTCCCTCAGTCTTTGCTCCAGCTCGTGGCGCTGGATCTTGCCTGACGCGCTGCGCGGAAAGGCGTCGAACGGGATGAAATGGATCTCCTTGGGCTGTTTGAATCCGGCCAGCTGCTCGCGGCATCGCGCGCGCAGCGCCTCCTCTGTCAGCGCATCGTCGCGGCGCGCGACGAAGGCGACCGGCACCTCGCCCCATTTGGGGTCGCGCTTGCGGACCACCGCGGCGTCGGCGACGCGCTGGTCCTGCAGCAGCACGCGCTCGATCTCGGCAGGATAGATGTTCTCGCCGCCGGACTTGATCAGGTATTTCACCCGGTCGACGAAATCGAGCGTGCCGTCCGGGTTGCGCACGAACACGTCGCCCATGTGAAACCAGCCGCCGCGAAAGTCCTTTTCGTTGGTCTCCGGCGCGCGCCAATAGCCGCTGAACAGGGTGGGCCCGCGCATGCACAGCTCGCCGGGCCTGCCATCCGGCACCTCGTTGCCCTCGGCATCGACCAGGCGTACCTCGCAGAACGGGCTTTGCTGCTTCGACAGCCTGGTCGGCGCGACACCGACGGGAATGAGGTTCGAGGAGCACGGCGGGCACCCGGTCTCGGTGGCGCCGAAGGTGTTGGCATAGGGCGCGTTCAGCAGCGTCGTGACCTCGGCGATCTCCGCCGGCGGCACCAAGTCCGCCATCACGCCGCACACCTTCACGCCCTTCACCGGGGCGGCGGCGCGCGTCAGCTCCGCCGCGAAGCGCCCGACCATGCCGGGCATCAGCAGCAGCCAGCCGATGCGCTCGGTGGCGACGATCTCGATCAGCCGCGCGACGTCGAAGCCATCGACCACGAACACGGTCCCGCCACACATCAGGATGCCGAGCGAAAACTCCGCCGCGCCCATGTGGTAGAGCGGCGACCAGGCGACGAAGGCATCCTCGGCGGCGATGCCGAATTCGGCCCGCAGCACCATGTTGCGGGCGATCTCGGCGCGATGGCTGATGACCGCGCCCTTGGGCAGGCCGGTCGTGCCGCTGGTATAGAGGATGAGCAGCGGCGATTCCGGATCGAGCGCGGCCGGCGATCCTGTCGCCTCGTTGCCGCTCACCACGGCTTCGTACTCCGGGCCGAAGGTCAACACCGTTGGAATTTTGATGGGAACCTGGGATAGCCGCTCGGCATGGCGCGGCGACACCAGGATGGCTTCCGGCTCGACCAGCGACAGGCAATGCGCCAGCTCCGGCGTCGCCAGGCGCCAGTTCTGGCACGCCACGATCGCACCGTTCCAGGCGGCGGCCAGGAACAGCTCGAGATATTCCAGGCGATTTTCGGACAGGATGGCGACCCGCGCACCGTGCTTGACCCCGCGGCGTTCCAGCCATCGCGCCAAGGCCATGATGCGCCAACCCAAGTCACCGTAGGTCAGCTTGCGGCTGCCGTCGACCAGCGCCAGGCGATCGGGATGCATGCGCACCTGCATCCAGAACAGGCTCGCCACACTGCTGGCTGCAGCGCGCCGTATCAACCCATCGGTCTCAATCCCGCCAACCATTGGCCTGCATACTATCCGGCAAGCCCGAACCGGTGTAGGCTTATTGCAACGGCGCTGGTCACAGTGGCGCCGAGCAGAACTCCAGCTTGGGAGGGTATTCATGAAGCTCTACATGCATCCGGTGTCGATGACGAGCCGCCCGGTGCGCCTGTTCATCGCGGAAAACAACATCCCGGTCGAGGAGCAGGTGGTCGACCTGTTCACCGGCGAGCACTACAAAGAGGCCTACCTCAAGATCAATCCGAACCACATGGTTCCGGTGCTGGAGGACGGCGACTTCCGCCTGACCGAAAGCTCCGCGATCCTCAAATACCTCGCCGACAAGATCAACTCGCCGGCGTACCCGAAGGACCTGAATCAGCGCGCCAAGGTCAACGAGGTGATGGACTGGATCAACACCAACTTCTATCGCGACTGGGCGTACGGCTTCATCTACCCGCAGGTCTTCCCGCACCACAAGCGCAAGACCGACGAGATCCATGCCGCCACCATCGACTGGGGCAAGGAACGCGCGCAGGGCTGGCTCGGCCTGCTCAACGACTATTGGATCGGAGACAAGCAGTATCTGACCGGCGACCAGATCACCATCGCCGACTATTTCGGCGCCGGCCTTGTGACGCTGGGCGAAGTGATCCGCTGCGATTTCACCAAATACCCGAACGTCACGCGCTGGCTGAACAACGTGAAGAAACTGAAGAGCTGGCCGAAGGTGAACGAGGTGTTCTACGGCCTGTGCGATTCGGTCAAGGAACAGAAGTTCAACGCCATCTAGGCGCCTGTGCGCAATCGATGGAGCACGACATGATCAAGGGTCTGCATCACAACGCCTATCGCTGCCGGGATTCGGAGGAGACGCGGCGCTTCTACGAGGATTTCCTCGGCCTGCCGCTGTGCAACGTGCTGGAGATCAAGGAGACCAAGAGCCGCCGCAAGACCGGCACGCTACACACCTTCTACCGGATGGACGACGGGTCGTGCCTCGCCTTCTTCGAGGCACCGGACATGCCGTTCGAGTTCAAGAAGCAGCACGACTTCGACCTGCACATCGCGCTCGAAGTGCCGCGCAACGTGCTCGAGACCATGATGGCGAAGGGCAAGGCGGCGGGCATCGAGACCCGCGGCATCTCCGACCACGAGTTCATCGATTCGATCTACTTCCGGGATCCGAACGGCTACGTCATCGAGCTGACCGCCAAGCGGCCCGGCCATGACGAGGCGATGGACCCGGCGAAGAACGATGCCCGCGGCAAGCTCGACGCCTGGCAGGTCAGCAAGCGGCAAGCGAAGGCGGGCTAGCGGTTCCGGCGCAGCACCGCGACCACGTAGCGGCACGGCGTGTTACCGGGATTCTCGAACCGGCAATCAGCAGGCGGGCCGAGGCGCAGGCAATCACCGGCGCGCAGCTGATACGCCTGCATATCTTGCGTGAAGGTCAGCCGCCCGGCGATCATCACGATCTGCTGATCCTCGATGAAGGTGAAGGCGGAGGCCGGATAATCGACCCGCGCCTTTGGCGGCAGTTCGCCCCAGACCAGCTCCAGCGGCGATGCGGAGCCTGGTGGCGTCAGCGCCCGGCGTTCGAAGCCGGTGTCGGAATCGCGCCACCGCTCCTGCTCGCCTTCGCGATTGAGCAAACGCTCCGTCCCCTGCTCCGCCCGCGCCAGCAGCTGCGACAAGGTGAGCCCGAATGCGGCCGACAATCGCCCCAGCACCGCGGCGGTTGGGCTGCTTTCGCCGCGCTCGACCTTGCTGATCATGGCGCGCGAGACGCCGGCGCGCTCCGCCAGCTGCTCCAGGCTCCAGCCGCGGGTGGTTCGCTCCGCCAGCAGCCGGGCGGCGATTCGGCCATCCAGCTCGTCCGATACTATACTAGACATAATTCTCGTATACTGGAATCATGCCAGCGCGACAAGAGCGGAGGCACCGATGACGCTCGTCATCCGAGACGCCCGCGAACTCGACCTGGCGGCGATGCTGGCGATCTACAATGACGCCGTGCTCACCACCACCGCGGTCTATGACTACATACCGCGCTCCCGCGAGCAGCAGATGGCTTGGTTCAAGGCCAAGCAGGAACAGGGCCTGCCCGTCCTGGTCGCGGAGGATGACGGCGCAGTGGCCGGCTTTGCCAGCTATGGGCCTTTCCGCCCATGGCCGGCCTATCTTCACTCGGTCGAGAACTCGCTCTATGTGGCGCCGGAGCAGCGCGGCCGCGGCATCGGGTCGTTGCTGTTACCTGCGCTCATCAAGCGCGCGGCCGAGCGCGGTCTGCACACGATGATCGCGGGGATTGATGCCAGCAATGAGGCGAGCCTGCGCCTGCACGCGAGGTTCGGGTTCAAGCCCGTGGCGCAGTTTCGCGAGGTCGGATGGAAGTTCGAGCGCTGGCTTGACCTCGCCTTCCTGCAGCTGATGCTGCCGAAGGCCGCTGCCTAGGTGCGGCGGCGGCCGATATAGACCAGGAACCCGCCGGCGAGAATCGCGGCTATGCCCGCGATATCGGGAATCGCGACGCTGTGCTCCTTCTGAGCAGTCGCTTGGAGCGGGCCCAGATCGAGGACCTTCTCTTGAGTGGTGTAGCTGAAGCGCCCGACGATCAGGCCCACGATGCCAAGAAGGATCAACGCCACGCCGAGGATTGCCAAAGGTCTCATGCCACCGCCCCACGATTGCTGGAATGACCAGCAATAGCGCGGCGCGAGGAAAAGTTCCACCGATCTTAGGTTCAGAGATCGGCGTAGATCTCGACCACATTGCCGTCCGGGTCGCGCACGAACAGCGTGCGATGGCCCCAGGGTTGGTCGGTTGGCTCGCCGACGATCCTGATGCCTGCCTTCCGGAACGCCTCGGCGCAGGCATCGACCTCCGCGCGCGTGACGCGGAAGGCGAGCTGCAGCGACAAGGCGCCCGGCGGCGTGCCGGCATCGTCGAACACGAAGCCGCGTTCCGTCAAAGCCAGCAAAGTGCCGCCGATCCGGTACTCGATCCAGCTTGGGTGGACGTCGCGATAGACCGGAAAGAGCATCACCTCGGCATAGAAGCGGCGCATTGCGGCGATGTCGCGTGCGAACACGATCACATAGTCCATGTTGCGGATCGCGCCCAGCGGGTTGCCCGGCACGGTAAGGTTGGGTTGAGGTTGCTCGGTCGCCATGGGTCTTCTCCTGTTGCTTGAGACAGGGAGAAGCTAGGCCGCTAGAATGCGCGCACAATGGAAGCTGCATTACTGGTATTGGGACTACCACCTACATGTTGATGCCTCTTGATGACGACGGCAGGCGCCGGGAGCTGGCACAGTTCCTGAAGGACCGCCGCGCCCGCATCACGCCCGCCAGCGCCGGCGTGCCGACCGGCGCGCGGCGGCGAGCCCGCGGGCTGTTGCGGGAGGAAGTCGCCATGATCGCCGGCGTTGGGCTCACCTGGTACACCTGGCTGGAGCAAGCTCGCCCGATCAAGCCGTCGGTCCGGGTCCTCGGCAGCCTCGCCCGCGCCTTGCGCCTGAGCGATGTGGAGCGCGCGCACCTGTTCCGTCTGGCCCGGCCCGACCTCGAGCCGTCGCCGGCGGTGCAGCTCACGACCGCCGTCTCGCAACCCCTGCAAAGCACGATGGATGGCCTGTCCCCGAACCCCGCTTATGCCGTGAATGCGGTGTGGGACGTGATCGGTTGGAACAAGCCGGCCAAGCTGTTATTCGGCGATTTCGCAGCGGTCGATGTGGAGCGCCGCAACCTGCTCCATTTGATCTTCTGCGACTCCGCGTGGCGGAACCTGTTGCGCGATTGGGAGGCCATCTCGGCCTTCGCCGTTGCGCAGTTCCGCGAAAGCACGGCTCGCCTCGGCGGTGATCCGCGCTTCAAGGAGCTGGTCGGGATGCTGGAGCGCGACAGCGAGAGCTTCCGCATGCACTGGCGCCGCCGGGATGTCCGCCAGCCTGCGCCTCAGTCCAAGGTGCTGAACCATCGGCACGCCGGGCGGCTCGATCTCGACTACGCGACGTTCCAGGCCGACAGCGATCGCGAGGTCCGGCTCACGATCTATACACCGATCACCCCGGAAAGCGCCCAGAAGCTCGCGGCG
>DATFDU010000131.1:0-20522 GCA_035251915.1 Dongiaceae bacterium
CGTCGCACTTCACCGGCGTGAACGGCGGGCAGGTCGGATCGAAGCGCCGCTTGTAATCGCCGGAGATGACGGCGCGGCAGCCGCCATGCTCCAGCACCACCTGGGCGCTGCCGAGGATGTGGCCGGCCGGCTCCAGCATGATGGTGACATCGCCCATCGTGAGCCGTTCGCCATAGGCCAGCGCCTGGCTCTCGCGCGCGAAGCCTTCGCCATAGCGCACGCCCATGATGGCCAGCGTCTCCGCCGTGGCCGCCACCTTGCCGTGGCCCGAGCGCGCATGGTCGCCGTGGCCGTGGGTGACGATGGCGCGGTCGACCGGCCGCGATGGGTCGATGAAGAACCCGCCCGGCTCGCAATAGAGCCCGCCAGGCATCGGTCGCAGCCAGTGCTGAGGGTGTAAAGCCATTGAGTCCCAAGGATTCAAAATCGTTGTGTTGCCAGGGCTTTAACCTATGATGATCCGGTTTTGTTCCGCAAGCGCCCATGGACCAGATTGCGCCTACCAGCCTGCTGCCGCCTCGTTTCGCCGCCTGGTTCCAGGGCCGCGGCTGGCAGGTGCATGACCATCAGCTGGCGGTGCTCCGGGCGGTCCAGGACGGACGATCGGCGCTGCTGATCGCGCCCACCGGCGGCGGCAAGACCCTGGCGGGGTTCCTGCCCAGCCTGGTGGAACTGGCCGACGTCGACCCCAAGGTAGAGCGCACGGGCATCCACACACTCTACATTTCGCCGCTCAAGGCTTTGACAGTAGATGTCGCGCGCAACCTGGAGACGCCGATCGCGGAAATGGGTCTGCCGATCCAGGCTGAGACCCGCACCGGCGACACGCCGCAGAACCGCCGCCAGCGGCAGCGCAGGCACCCGCCGCACATCCTGCTGACCACGCCGGAATCGCTGGCGTTGCTGCTGTCGTACAGCGAGGCGCCGGACTATTTCGCCACCCTCAAGACCGTGATCGTCGACGAGCTGCACGCCATCGCTGATACCAAGCGCGGGCAGCTCCTGACCCTCGGCCTGGCGCGCCTGGCGCTGCTGTCGCCTGATTGCCGGTTCCTCGGGCTCAGCGCCACCGTCGCATCGCCGGAGCGGGTGGCGCAGCACCTGCAATACGGCGCGCGGCCGCTCGAGATCATCCGCGGGCGCGACGGCGCGCAGCCGGTGATGAGTATCCTCATCCCAGAAGCGCGCGTGCCGTGGAGCGGGCGCATGGCGCTGCATTCGGTGCCGGCGCTCTACGAGGAGATCAAGAAGCGCAAGACCACCTTGGTGTTCGTCAACACCCGCGCGCAGGCGGAGCTGGTGTTCCAGGGGCTGTGGCGCCTGAACGACGACAACCTCGCCATCGGCCTGCATCACGGCTCGCTGGCGGTGGAGCAGCGGCGCAAGATCGAGGCGGCGATGGCGCGCGGCGCCCTGCGCGCGGTGGTCGCGACCTCGTCGCTCGACCTCGGCATCGACTGGGGCGACATCGACCTGGTGATCCAGGTCGGTGCGCCCAAGGGCGCCAGCCGCCTGCTGCAGCGCATCGGCCGCGCCAACCATCGGCTGGACGAGCCGAGCCGCGCCTTGCTGGTGCCGGCCAACCGCTTCGAGGTGCTGGAATGCAAGGCCGCGATCGAGGCGGCGCTGGAAAAGGATCTCGATGAATATCCGCCGCGTCCCTACTGCCTCGACGTGCTGGCGCAGCATATTCTGTGTTTGGCGTGTGCGGCTTCGGTCGATCCGGATGCGTTATATCTCGAAGTCACCACGGCGGCGCCCTATGCGGCCTTGCCACGCGCAGAGTTCGACCAGGTGTTCGCGTTCGTGCGCGACGGCGGCTATGCACTGAAGGCCTATGACCGCTGGAAGCGGCTGCGCAAGATGCCCGATGGCGGCTGGCGCGCGGCCAACATGACGGTGGTGCGGCAATATCGCATGAATGTCGGCACCATCGTGGAAGCGCCGATGCTGAAGGTGCGCCTGAGGCGCGGGCAGTTCCTGGGCGAGGTGGAGGAATGGTTCGTGCAGGGCCTGCTGCCGGGCGACACCTTCATGTTCGCCGGCCGCCTACTGCGCTTCGAAGGCATCCGCGAGATGTCGGTGATCTGCTCTCTGGCCAAGAGCGGCGAGCCCAAGGTGCCGGTCTATGGCGGTGGCCGCCTACCTTTGACCACGGGCCTCGCCGAGCGCGTGCGCGCGATCCTTGAGGACCGCAGCCAGCAGCGCGACCTGCCGGACGACGTGCAGGAATGGCTGCGGCTGCAGCGCTGGCGCTCGGTGCTGCCGACCCGTTCGAAGCTGCTGATCGAGAGCTTCCCGCGCGGCAACAAGGAGTTCCTGGTGGCCTATTGCTTCGAAGGCCGCATTGCGCACCAGACCCTCGGCATGCTGCTGACCCGGCGCATGGAACGCGCGGGCCTGAAGCCGCTCGGCTTCGTCGCGACCGACTATGTGCTGGCCACGTGGGCCTTGGGCGCGCCGACCCAGGAGCAGGTGGAGCAGCTGTTCGGCGAGGACATGCTGGGCGACGATCTCGAGGAATGGCTCGACGATTCCTCCATGCTGCGGCGCTCGTTCCGCAACGTCGCGGTGGTGGCCGGCCTGATCGAGCGCCGCCATCCCGGCGAGGAGAAGAGCCGCAGGCAGATCACCTTCAACGCCGACCTCATCTACGACGTGCTGCGCAAGCACGAGCCCGACCACATCCTGCTGCGCGCGACGCGCCAGGACGCGGCGTGGAACCTCGCCGACGTGCAGCGCCTGGGCGACTTCCTGAAGCGCATCCGAGGCCGGATCGACCTGAGGCGGCTGGACCGCGTGACGCCGCTGGCGGTGCCGGTCCTGATCACCCTCGGCAGCACCGAGGTCGGCAACGAGGCGATGGATGCGCTACTGGAGGAAGCGGCGGCCGACCTGATCGAGGAAGCGACCAGCGGCGAGCCGGGGCAGGAGGCGATGCTGTGACGACCAACGGTCGTCGGCAGCACACGACTGCTGTAGAATGGGCCTCATGAAGCACACTCTTTCCGTCTCCTGGCACGGTCTCTCCCTCCAGCTCGACCTGGATGGCGTGCTGTATTGGCCGGAGG
Organism: Dongiaceae bacterium; assembly: GCA_035251915.1. Lineage (GTDB taxonomy): Bacteria > Pseudomonadota > Alphaproteobacteria > Dongiales > Dongiaceae > Dongia_A. The sequence goes on from DATFDU010000131.1 coordinate 3,072, forward strand.
AGCGCTTGCTGGTCGCGGCCGACCTGCATCTGGAGAAGGGCACGTCCTACGCCAGCAGCGTTGGGCGCCTGCTGCCACCGTACGACAGCGCGCAGACGGTGGCGCGGCTGGAGCGGCTGATCGAGGCCTATAGGCCGCTGCGGGTGGTTGCGCTCGGCGATTCATTCCACGATCGGCTCGGCGCGGCGCGGCTGGATGGCGATGTGGCCGAGCGGATCCGCAGGTTGAGCGACCGGGTCGACTGGATCTGGATCCACGGCAACCATGACCCTAAGCCGCCGCAGCAGCTGGGCGGTCGTGGCGCCGTGGAGATCGCGATCGGACCGCTGGTTTTCCGCCACGATGCGCACGAGGATCGGCAGGCGGGAGGCGGCGAGGTCATCGGCCATTACCATCCGGTCGCCTCGGTCTCGACCCGCGGGCGATCCTTCCGCCGGCGCTGCTTCGCGATCGGGCGCGACCGGCTGCTGCTGCCGGCGTTCGGCGCCTATGCCGGCGGGCTGAACGTGCGCGAGGCGGCGATCCGCCGTCTGCTCGACGCCGAAGCGCGGGTCGCACTGCTTGGCCGCGACCGGCTGCACCTGTTTCCGATCGCAGCGACCTGGCCCGACGCAACGCTGCCGATTTAGAATCGGTTCACGGGTATCTTGAGATACGAAACGCCGTTGCCCTCCGGCGCCGGCAGCGCACCGGCGCGGATGTTCACCTGCACGGCAGGCAGCAGCAAAGCCGGCATGTCGAGGGTCTTGTCGCGCGCTTCGCGCATCGCGACGAACGCATCCTCGGTCTTGCCGGCGAGGTGCACATTGTCCGCGCGCTGTTGCGCGACGGTCGAATATGGCTGGGGCTCGCGCCCGTCCGGCGGATAATCGTGGCACTGGTAGAGCCGCGTTTCCGGCGGCAGGTTGAGGATGCGCTGGATCGAGCGGTAGAGCGTGCGCGCATCGCCGCCCGGAAAGTCACAGCGTGCCGTGCCGTAGTCCGGCGCGAACATGGTGTCGCCGATGAAGGCGGCGTCGCCGGTCGCATAGGTGATGCAGGCCGGCGTGTGGCCGGGCGTCGCCATCACCAGCGCGGTGAGGCTACCGATCTTGAACGCCTCGCCGTCGACAAACAGCCGATCGAACTGCCGCCCGTCTGGTGCGAAGTCGGAGCCGAGATTGTAGATCGCGCGGAACGTCGCCTGCACGGTCGGAATGTTCGCGCCGATGCCAAGCTTGCCACCGAGCTGCGCCTTCACGTACGGCGCTGCGGTCAGGTGATCGGCATGAGCGTGAGTCTCCAGCACCCATTCGGTGCGCCAGCCGCGCTCCTTGACCGCCGCGATCAGCGCATCGGCGCCGTCCGTGCTGGTGCGTCCGGACTTGATGTCGAAATCGAGCACCGAATCGATGACGGCGCAGACGCCGGCGCGCTCGTCGGCCACGACGTAGCTGTAGGACTTCGTATCCTTGTCGAAAAAGCTGAGCACGGTCGCGGTGTTCATGAGCGTTCGCACACGTTGTCACGCCTGCTGCTCGTGGTACCGGATGACCCGCAGTCGCACCAGCGATTTCGCCGCGGCTGGAATCCGCATCACAAGATTCCATCGAATCTGCATGAAATCTTCATGCGAAGCGGCGTGGCGGCGGAGAGTGGTGCCGTAGGAGGGATTTGAACCCCCGACCACCCGCTTACGAAGCGGATGCTCTACCGCTGAGCTACTACGGCAATCCAGAAAGGGACCGTCGCAGACCGGCTTTGCGAAATGATTAATCCGGCCCGAACGCGGCGGGACACTAGTTCACGAGGCGCGCCGCGTCAACCGACGCGCCGAGGGGCGCGGGCTTGCCGGCCTTGGCATCGCCGGCTGCGGCCGGCGCCGGCTCGGCGAGGCTGCCGTGGGGGATCGGGCCCGGGGCTGCAGCCGGGGTCGGAGGGGGCGGTGCCACCGCCAAGGTCGCAGCTGGCGCCGGCGTCTCGGCCGCGGGCAGCTGGTCGAGGACGACTCCGCCCAGCGCGGCGCTCTGGCGCGAGGCGCCGCCGGCCGGCCTCCAGACCAGGCTGTCGATCGCGTCGCAGCGCGGACAGCACAGCTGCCAGCCGGCCGCTTCCATCCCGCCGGCGCCGAGCGTGCCGCAGGTCTCGCACACCCAGTCGTTGCCGGCGCGCGCCTCAGCGGCCATGTCCAGCCATTGCCGTTCGCCGCTCGAGCCGGCGCCATGCTCGCCCGCCTCCAGCCGCGCCATGCGCCGGCAGGTGTCGGCGCTGACGCCGTCTGCCCCCTGTTCCAGCTCGATCAGGCGCTCCAGATGCTTGCGCGCCTCGCCCCACACCTTGGCGGTCAGCGCCGCGTCGGCGCCGATGCGATGGCTCTCGGCATGGTCGGGATTCTGCTTCACCAGCTTCTGCACACGCTGGGCGCGGTCGAGCGGAGTGTCGCCGCCGACCGCTTCCAGATAGGCGCGGCCGAGCGCGGCATGGGGCGCATCGTCCCATACCTGCTCGATCAGCTTGGCGGCTTCCTTGGCCTTGCCCTGGCGCAGCAGCGCGCGGCACAGCACCAGGCGCGCCGGCACGAACGCGCCGGGATCGTCGCGGGTCAGCTTCACCGCCTCGCGCGCCAGCGCCATGGCGCGATTGGCGTCGCCGCCTTCGCCGGCCAGGATGCGGCGCGCCTGCTCGGTCAGCAGCGCGGCGCGGCGGCGCTGCGCGGACTTGGGCGCCATGCCGCCGGCACGGCTGAGCTGATTGAGGCTGTGAGTCGCGGCCTCGATCTTGCCGTTCTTGACCTGCAGATTGTGCGCGGTCTCCGCCGCCCAGGCCGCCTGCGGCGCCACCGCGCTCGCCTTCTCGGCATAGGTCAACGCGGCCGCTTCGTCGCCGCGCTTCAGCGCGCCCATGGTGAGGCCGCGCAGGCCGAGCAATGCCGTCTCCGGCGCTTCGGTCAGGCGGTCGAAATAGCGCTCGGCGCTGGTCTCGTCGCCGGCCAGCTGCGCGGCCTGCGCCGCCAGCAGCAGGGTCAGCGGCGGCTCGCCCAGCAGATCGTGCGCGATCTTGGCCTGCCGGCGCGCCTCGGTCGGATCGCCGGCCGCGACCGCGGTGAGGCCGCGGGTCAAGGCGCGATAGCCCTTGGCCTTGCGTGAATTGGAGCGCGCCATGGAGAAAGTCTGCGGCGATCGCAGGATGGCGCCGAACAGCCAGGCGATGAATTGCAGCAGCAGGAACGCCAGCGCGACCAGGAACAGCGCCGCGCCGATATGCATGTCGATGCGGTAGCCCAGCCAGTTGAGCGTCACGCCGCCCGGGTTGTAGGCAAAGTACAGCGCGACGAACAGCAGGCCCGCAAGCAGCGGGAAATAGACCAGGAGCAGGCGCGAGAGCTTCACGTCAGTTCCCCGCCCCCTCGGCGCCTTCGACTTCGACCGGCGCCTCGGCGGTGGTGCGCGGCGCCAGCTCGCGGGTCGAGATGTCCGCCAGCTGCGCCGCCGCCTCTTCGATCGCGAGGCGCGCTTCGGCCTGGGCGAGCCATTCCGCCGCCGTTTCCGCCGCGAGCCCGGTGAGCGCCCTCATTTCCGCAACCGCGGCCGCAAGATCGCCTTCGCCGAGCTTGGCCTCCGCGCGCGCGAGGCGCGCCAGCGTGTCCTCGCCTTCGACGTCCGGTCCGGTCGGGCGGACGGTGATGACTTCGGAGATGCTGTGGCCGAGCCCGCGCCAGAAGCGCTTCAGCCAGTTGTCGTCGGAGATTTCGCCCGCCAGCTCCGCCTCGCCGGCGCGCGCGATCTCGGTCGCCGGGAAGGCGGCCGCCAGCTGGGACAACGTCGGCACGCCGGATTCAGCCAGCGGCGCAAGGCGGTCGACGATCGGCTTGAGGCGCGGGCGCAGCGCCTCGTCGTTGTGCGCGAGATCATTCAGCGTGGAAAGCTCTGCCGCAAAACTCTTGTCGCTGGCGAGGGCGCTGCGCAGCTCGCCGACACCGACGATCAATGCGACAGCCTGCTGCTGCTCGTTGCTCTTGGGCAGCGCCGCCACCTGCTCGTCCAATGCGTCGAGCCGCGGAGCCAGGGCCTCGAGGCGCGGCGCAAGCTCGCCGACCCTGGCATCCAGGTTGGACATCTGGTCCAGCCGCTCAGTCAGGGACGCGATCTGCTGCTTCAACGCTTCGTTCTCCGCGGCTAGGCTGTCGACGCGCGGATCGGGTGTGCTCGTGGCTGAATCCGTGGTTCCTGCATCCTGGCCGCTTGCAGCCAGGGCGGTTTCGAGTTTGCCCAAGCGCTCCTCGATCGGCGCCAGATCCACACCCGGCCCCTGCGACAAGGTGGTGCTGCCGCTCGAAGCATTGCTGCGCAGGGTCTCGAGCTCGGTCTTGAGGGCGGCGACGTCCTGCTTCAGACCGTCGAGCTCCGACTTGAGCGGCTCGATGGCCTGCTGCAAGGTCTCGTCGTCGATGCTGGCCTGGACCTGCTGCGACAGGGATTCGACATCGGCCTGCAGGTTGGTGATGCGGTCGTCGGCCGGCGCCACCGGCGTCGCGGTCGGCGCATCCAATCCCAGCAATGCGCTGACCTGCGGCTGCCAGGCCGGCGCGGTCACCACCACCGCCGCGGCAGCGATCAGCATCAGCACCAGGTAAAACAGCATGGAACCGCCGCCGGCACGCTGGCGGCGGGTGTTCCTGGCCTCGTTCGCGGCCGCGGCCTGGGATATGCCCGCGGCCGATTCTGCCGCCCCGCCGGCAGACGTGTCCTCGGGGCGCTGGGATGGCTCGGCCATCTCGGCTCCTTTGCTCTGGGCAGCATCCACCAGGGCCAGCATGGATGGCAAGTCCGGCTGGTCGGCAATCTCCACGCCGGCCCAGCCCAGGTTGCCGATCTCGCGCGCCACCGCGGCGCTGAGGCAGAGCGCCTGGATACGGGCCAACGAGGGCGATCCTGCCGCCCGCCACAATTCGGCAAAGGTCGCGGCGGTGCGCGGCGAGAACAGCAGGACGGCATCGATCCCGCCCAGCGTCAAATTGGCGCGGGTCTCAGTGGACAAAGCGGTGGCGATCTTCGCCTCGTAGAGCTGTGCGCGCCGCACCTGGTAGCCGAGACCCTCCAGCCGGGTCTTGAGATCACCGGCCGTGACCGTGCCGGCGGCGTGGAACAGGACGCCGTCCTCCGCCTTCAGCCGGTCCACCACCAGGGCGGCCAGCGCCTCGATATCGCCCTTGGCGCTTTCGACGTCGGGAAAGCCGGCTTGCCGCGCAGCATCCGCCGAACCGTCGCCGACCGTGAAGACCTTGAGGTCGCGGCGCGGGCTCAAGGCCGCGAAGGCGCGCACGCCGTTGGCGCTGGTGAACAGGAGAGCCTGCACGCCGTCGAGGTCGATCGCCGCATCCTCGAGATGCCGGATCTCCAGCAACGGCTCGATCAGAACTGCAATGCCGCGCTCCTCAAGGGCGTCGGCCAGCGGCCTGGCATCTTCGATCGGGCGGGTAATCAGAATGCGCATCGGTCACACTATAACGGAGGATGGGCGGCACCACGCCCGGAATCTGGCGCTGAATTCAGGACAGGAAGTCGGGGCCAGCCATCTCCTTGAGCTTGCGGCCGATCCGCATACCCAACGCGGCGGCATCCGATGCGGTTCCGGTCGCGTCCTGCCGATGCACCTGCGATCCGTCGGGCAAAGCGATCAAGGCGCGCAAACGCATGACGTCGCCGTCGAGTTCCGCGAACGCCGCGATCGGCGTGCGGCATGATCCGTCGAGCACGGCAAGGCAGGCGCGCTCGGCCGCGACACGCAGTTGCGTATTGCGGTCGTTGAGCGGCGCAAGCAGCGCGTTCACGCGATCGTCTCCGGCGCGCGTCTCGAGGCCAATGGCGCCCTGCGCGACCGCAGGCAGGATCTCGTCCACCGACAGGATCGCCGTGGCGACGTTCTGCTTGTGCAGGCGCTTCAAGCCCGCGAGCGCCAACAGGGTCGCGGTCGCATCGCCGCGCTGCACCTTGGCGATGCGGGTCTCGACATTGCCGCGCAGCGGCACGATCGACAGGTCGGGCCGTAGCGCCTTGACCTGTGCCGCGCGGCGCAGCGAGGCGCTGCCCACCACGGCGCCCCGCGGCAGGGTCGCGATGGAATTGCCTGTCGTCGCGATCAGCACGTCGCGCGGGTCTTCGCGCGGCAGCAGGCAATCGATGACGAGGCCTTCGGGCAGCCAGGTCGGCACGTCCTTCATGGAGTGGACTGCAACGTCGATCTCGCCCGCCAGCAAGGCTTCCTCGATCTCCTTGGTGAACAGGCCCTTGCCGCCGATCTCGCTCAGCGGCCGATCCTGCACCTTGTCGCCGGTGGTCTTGATGACACAGATCTCGATGGCGCCGGGCGCGGCGAGCTCAGGATGGGCGGCGATCAGGCGCGCCCGCGTCTCGTCCGCCTGGGCGAGGGCAAGCGGCGAGCCGCGCGTGCCGATGCGGATCCGGGCCCGGTTGATATCTGAGGCTGATGTCGCCATAAGGGATTGCATAAAGGCCGGACCCCGCGAATGCAACCGCACGCCACATGATCGTTCTGGGCATCGAATCGAGCTGCGATGAGACCGCCGCCGCCCTGGTGACGGAGGACCGTCGCATCCTGGCGGACCTGGTCGCGGCGCAGCTGGAGGATCATCGCCCCTATGGCGGCGTGGTCCCGGAGGTGGCGGCGCGCGCCCATCTCGACCGGCTGGACAAGCTGGTCGGCCAGGCGATGCGCGAGGCCGGCATCGGCTTCGGCGCGATCGACGCGGTGGCGGCGACCGGCGGGCCGGGCCTGATCGGCGGCGTCATCGTCGGCGTCATGACCGGCAAGGCGATCGCCCTGGTGCACGGCAAGCCGTTCATCGCGGTCAACCACCTGGAGGGCCATGCGCTCACCGCGCGGCTGACCGACGACACCCCGTTTCCCTATCTCTTGCTGCTGGTCTCCGGCGGCCATTGCCAGCTGCTGGTGGTGGAAGGCGTAGGGCGTTGCCGGCGCCTCGGCTCCACCATCGACGATGCCGCCGGCGAGGCCTTCGACAAGGCGGCGAAGCTGCTGGACCTCGGCTATCCCGGCGGCCCGATGATCGAGCGTGCCGCGCGCGGTGCGACCAGGCCCGTGACGGATCTTCCGCGCCCGATGAAGGGCAGGGCGGAACTCAACTTTTCCTTCAGCGGTCTGAAGACGGCGCTGCGTCACAAGGTGGAGGTGCTCGGCGCGCTGGACGATGCGACGCGCGCCAACCTCGCCGCCGGTTTCCAGATGGCGGTGGTGGAAAGCCTGATCGACCGCACCCGCCGCGCCATCGCCGCCGCGCGCGCAAGCCATCCGAGCTTGAGCGCGCTGGTGGTCGCGGGCGGCGTCGCCGCCAACACGGTGTTGCGGACGGAACTGGAGAGCTGCGCGCGCGTTGCCGGCCTCGCCTTCGTCGCGCCGCCGCTGCGCCTGTGCACCGACAACGCCGCGATGATCGCCTGGGCCGGGCTGGAGCGCTTCCGCCTCGGCGAGCAAAGCCCGCTCGATTTCGCTCCCCGCCCGCGCTGGCCGCTCGACGAGGACGCGCCGAAGCTGATTGGTGCGGGCGTCAAGGCATAAGCCAAGAACGAGGAAACGATGCTCTACGCCATCTATTGCAAGGACAAGCCGAACCACCTGCAGGCCCGGCTCGACAACCGGCCGGCGCATGTGGACTATTTGAAGCAGTTCGCGGCACAGCATGTCTGCACCGGCCCGCTGCTGAGCGATGACGGGCAGGGCATGGTGGGCTCGCTGCTGGTGATGGAGTTCGCGGACCGGAAGGCCGCCGAGGATTTCGCCGCCAATGACCCCTATGCCAAGGCCGGCCTGTTCCAGAGCGTCGCCATCACGCCGTTCCGCAAAGTCTTCCCGTAGCCTCGAGAGGGACCCATGAACTACTGGCTGATGAAATCCGAGCCGTCGACCTATTCCTTCGATCACCTGGTGAAGGACAAGAAGACCGGCTGGAACGGCGTGCGCAACTTCCAGGCCAGCGCCAACATGAAGGCGATGAAGGTCGGCGACCGCGTGTTCTTCTACCACTCCAACGAAGGCCTCGCCGTGGTCGGCATCGCCGAGGTCAGCAAGACCTACTATCCCGATCCGACCGACAAGACCGAGCGCTTCGGCATGGTCGACATCAAGCCGGTGCAGCCGCTGAAGACGCCCGTCGCCCTTGCCGACATCAAGAAGGATCCCAAGCTCAAGGACATGGTGCTGGTGAAGAACTCGCGCCTCTCCGTGCAGCCGGTGACGCCGGAAGAGTGGAAGCACATCTGCCAGCTGGGCGGGGTGAAGGGGTAGGCGCGCCACGGACTGCCGTAAAGCGTAGCTTGACGGACGACAGTATCTCCGTTAACGTGCCCTATGAAGATCGGGCATGTCCGGCATAAGGGATTGAGGCGATTCATCGAAAGAGATGACGTGTCAGGACTGCCCGCAGCTTTTGTGGAGAAGATACGCAACATTCTCTCGTTCCTTCAGGATATGGAGAATGTGACAGAACTCCAGACTGTTCCGAGCTGGAAGGCGCATCTCTTGACTGGCGACCGGAAAGGCTGGTGGAGCCTCGCCGTCAGCCGGAACTGGCGCATAACCTTTCGTATTGATGAGAAAGAGCAAGCGATCGTCGATCTCGACTACGAGGACTATCATTAGGACAAGCTCAGATGTTGCGTATGATGCGGCCAAGCCACCCCGGGCAGTTCATCAAGCTGGAGATCATTGAGCCTCTCGGGCTATCGGTGACCGATGCTGCCAAGGCTCTTGGCGTAACGCGTCCGGCCTTGTCGGCATTGCTGAATGGTCGGGCTGCCCTGTCGCCCGAGATGGCCTTGAGGATTGAGAAAGCGTTTGGTTTGAAGATGGATACGCTGCTTCGCATGCAGACGTCTTTCGAAATCTATGAGGCGCGTAAGCGCGAACGCGCCATCAAGGTGAAGCGCTACGTGCCGAAGGGAAATCGGGCTGCGTAGTCCCTTTGGCGAATGGCCGATCGCCGCCACAACGCCTCAATCCCGCCGCGCTGCCGCCGTTTCGACCTGACACAACGCACCCTGTCCGCTCTCATCGACAGGGGAACGTCATGTCCGATTTCGCCGATCCCGGCCCGAATACGGCCACCATACAATCCATAACACGCGGCGCACGGCGGCGGTTCGGCAGCGGGTGGGAGGCGGGCAAACGGGTGTCGTTCTTCATCCTGCTGGTGCTGATCATGCTGGTGCCGCTCAACATGGTCGCGGGCGTGATCGAAGAGCGCGCCGCTACCAAGGCGCAGGTAGAAGAGGAGGTCGGCGCGCAGTGGGGACCGACCCAGAGCATCGGCGGGCCGGTGCTGGTGGTGCCGTATGAGCTGTCGCGCGTGCAGGTCAATTCCGACGGCGAGTCGAAGACCATCGTCGAAAAGCGCCATGCCGTCTTCACGCCGGAGGAGCTGCGCATCGCCGCCGCGACCGGCGTGCAGGAGCGCTACAAGAGCATCTACAAGGTGCTGGTCTATGGCGCCGATGTCGCGATCACCGGACGCTTCGCAGCGCCCGATTTCGGCCAGCTCGGCGTCACGCCGACGCGCATCGGCTGGGACCAGGCCAGCCTGGTCCTCGGCCTCTCCGGCGTGCGGGCGGTCAATGCCGCGTCGCTGGAGGCGGCTGGCAGCGAACGGCAGATCGAGGCGGGCGTGCTGCCCTATCATCCGTTCGATGAAGGAATCCGCGCCGCCCTGCCGCTGCAGACCGTCGGAACCAACCCGCAGCCGTTCGACTTCGGCTTCCGGCTGTCGCTGAACGGCCGCGAGCATATCGCGTTCCAGCCGCTCGGCCGGCAGAGCGAGATCACGATCAAGAGCGACTGGCCGCACCCGAACTTCATCGGCACGCCGCTGCCGACGGCGCGCACCATCACCGCGGACGGGTTCGACGCGACCTGGTCGATCTCCCACATCGCCACCGGCTCGCCGCTGGCGTGGCTGACCCACGAGTTCAAGCTGCAGCCCGAGCGCATCACCAGCGTCGGCGTCGCGCTCACCGAGCCGGGCGACGTGCATCAGCAGACCGACCGGATCGTGAAATACGGCATCCTGGTCATCGGCCTCACCTTCGGCACCATCTTCGTGGTCGGCCTCTTGAAGCAGGACCGCGTGCACCTGGTGCAGTACCTGCTGATCGGCGCCTCGATCACCCTGTTCTACCTGCTGCTGCTCTCGCTCGCCGAACAGATGGATTTCGCGCTGTCCTATGTCATCGCCAGCCTGGTCGACATCGCGATCGTCGCTTGGTACGCCGGCGCCACCATCCGCCGCCTGATGGGTTGGGTCACCGGCGGGGTGCTCGCCGCGGTGCACGGCTACATGTATGTGCTGCTGCAGATGGAGAGCTACTCGCTGCTCAGCGGCACGATCGGGCTGCTGCTCGCGCTGCTCGGCGTCATGATCGCCACCCGCAAGGTCGACTGGTTCGTCCTCGGCGAGCCGCGCGAGGAAGCCTAGCTGCGACACCGCGACGCCCCCCTTTCCCGGGCCTCTCCCGCGCGGGGAAGGGGCGCATCCCGCGTCGAAACTCCAGCTTTGACAGCGGATTGGGACGCTCCCGGCGACCGCCATCTTGCCCTTTCATCCCCGCCTTGTTACGACTTTGGTCTAAGCAAGAACCCATGGCGCCAGCGCTAGAGTACGGCGCCAAGAAAGCCTGCCCGGGAGTGCGAGCGATGTCAGAATCACAGCTGTTTCCCGTCCCGTCCGACGCCGCGAAGCGCGCGCTGATCGATGCCAAGACATACGAGGAGATGTATCGCCGCTCCGTCGCCGAGCCCGAAGCCTTCTGGGGCGAGATCGGCAAGCGTGTCGACTGGATCAAGCCATTCACGAAAGTGAAGGACGTCGACTTTACCGGCGATATCCGCATCCGCTGGTACCATGACGGCACGCTCAACGTCTCCGCCAATTGCCTGGACCGGCATCTCGCCAAGCGCGGCAACCAGACGGCGCTGATCTGGGAAGGCGACGATCCCGCCGAAAGCAAGCACATCACCTACAAGGAGGCGCACGCCGAGGTGTGCCGCATGGCGAACGTGCTGAAGGCGCTCGGTGCCAAGCGCGGCGATCGCATCACCATCTACATGCCGATGATTCCGGAAGCGGCCTACGCGATGCTGGCCTGTGCCCGCATCGGTGCGATCCATTCCGTGGTGTTCGGCGGCTTCTCGCCCGACAGCCTGGCTGGGCGCATCCAGGACTGCGATTCCAACATCGTCATCACCGCGGACGAGGGCGTGCGCGGCGGCAAGAAGATTCCGCTCAAGGCCAACGTCGACGCGGCGCTGAAAAACTGCCCGTCGATCAAGAAATGCCTGGTGGTGCGCCGCACCGGCGGCAAGATCGATTGGACGCAAGGCCGCGACCACTGGTGGCACGAGGAATCGCCGAAGGTCTCCGCCGAGTGCCGGCCCGAGGAAATGAACGCGGAGGATCCGTTGTTCATCCTCTACACCTCGGGCTCGACCGGCAAGCCCAAGGGCGTGTTGCATACCACCGGCGGCTATCTCGTCTATGCCGCGATGACGCACAGCCAAGTGTTCGACTACCACGACGGCGATATCTATTGGTGCACGGCGGACGTGGGCTGGGTCACCGGGCACAGCTACATCGTCTACGGCCCGCTTGCCAACGGCGCGATCTCGCTGATGTTCGAAGGCGTGCCCAACTATCCCGATGCCTCGCGCTTCTGGCAGGTGTGCGACAAGCACAAGGTCAACATCTTCTACACCGCGCCGACCGCGATCCGCGCCCTGATGCGCGAGGGCGAAGCGCCGGTGCAGAAGTGCAGGCTGGACTCGCTGCGTTTGCTCGGGTCGGTCGGCGAGCCGATCAACCCGGAAGCCTGGTTGTGGTACCACCGCGTGGTTGGCAAGGGGCGCTGCCCGATCGTCGACACCTGGTGGCAAACCGAGACCGGCGGCATCCTCATCTCGCCGCTGCCGGGCGCGACCGCGCTGAAGCCCGGCTCCGCCACCAGGCCGCTGTTCGGCATCAAGCCGGAGATCGTCGACGGCGACGGCAAGGTGCTGCAGGGCGAATGCCAGGGCAATCTGTGCATCGCCGATTCCTGGCCGGGTCAGATGCGCACGGTCTATGGCGACCACAAGCGCTTCGCCGAGACCTATTTCAGCACCTACAAGGGCAAGTATTTCACCGGCGACGGCGGCCGGCGCGATGCCGACGGCTACTACTGGATCACCGGCCGCGTCGATGACGTGCTCAACGTCTCCGGCCACCGCATGGGCACCGCGGAAGTGGAATCCGCGCTGGTGGCGCATGCCAAGGTCGCGGAGGCGGCGGTGGTCGGCTATCCGCACGACATCAAGGGCCAGGGCATCTACGCCTACGTGACGCTGAAGATCGGCGTGGAGCCGAGCGATGCGCTGCGCAAGGAGCTGGTGCAATGGGTGCGCAAGGAGATCGGCCCGATCGCCCAGCCTGACCTCCTGCAATGGGCGCCGGGATTGCCGAAGACCCGCTCGGGCAAGATCATGCGCCGCATCCTCAGGAAGATCGCTGAGAACGACTACAGCAACCTCGGCGACACCTCGACCCTGGCGGACCCGAGCGTGGTGCAGAGCCTGGTGGATAACCGGATGAACCGGGGCTAGCGGTGACCGAGGCCGAACTCCTCGCCACCTTCAACCAGATCACCACCGCCACCATCACGACGGTGCTGCTGAAGAAAGGCATCCGCCGCACCTGGATGAAGGGGCCGCAGCCGCTCGGCGTCGGTCAGCCGCGCATCGTGGGCCGCGCCTTCACGCTGCGCTTCGTGCCGGCGCGCGAGGACCTTGCGACGCCGGCCTCCTGGTCCTCGCCGCGCTCCACGCGGGCGGCGATCGAGGAGATGCCGGAAGGTTGCATCGCGGTGATCGACGCCATGGGCGTGACCGATGCCGGCGTGTTCGGCGACATCCTGGCGCAGCGCATGCAAGTGCGCGGCGTCGCCGGCCTCGTCACCGACGGCGTGATGCGCGACAAGGCGGGCGTGCTCGAGACGGGGCTGCCGGTCTGGTGCGCAGGCGCCGCGGCGCCGGCCTCGGTCGCGGGCCTCACCTTCGTCGGCTGGCAGGAGCCGGTCGGCTGCGGCGGCTGCGCGATCTACCCCGGCGACGTGGTGGTGGCGGACGGCGACGGCGCGGTGGTGATTCCCGCGGCGCTGGCGGACGAGATCGCGCGCCTCGGCGCCGAGCAGGAAGAGCTGGAAGCCTGGCTGATGGCCGAGGTGAAAGCCGGCCGTGCGCTGCCCGGCCTCTATCCGCCGAATGACGAAACCATGGCCCGGTACAAGGCGCGCAAGAAGTCCTGAGTTATTGGGCGGCCGCAGCCTTCTTGTGCTCGGCCGCGGCCAGCATGTTGCCGATGTGATCGAACAACGGCTCGAGTCCCAGGTCCTGCCCCAGGGTGCGCGCGGCCGATAAGGCCGCGGCGGCGCCGGCGAGATTGCCGGCCTTGAAGCCGTGCGCGATCTTCGCGAACTCGTTCAGCAATTCCTCCGCCTGCGGTGCCTGCGCCACCTCCGGACCGCCGATCAGCGCGTAGAGCCGCGCCGGCAGGGTCTTGCCCTTGACGAAGATGTCGCCGATGGGGATCGCCGCGAAGTCCGGCACGGCATTGCGCGTCTGCTCGCCGATCAGGATGTCGAGGCCGAAACCCTTGCTGACGCCTTCGATGCGCGAGGCAAGGTTCACGTTGTCGCCGATGACGGAATAATTCATGCGGTCGCGGGCACCGAGATTGCCGACCAGCGCATCTCCGGAATTGAGGCCGATGCCGATCATGATCGGCGAATGGCTCCCGCCCGCGGCTTGCGCGCGATCCGCCATCGACTTGTTGAGGACCGACAGGCGCCGGCGCATCTCCAGCGTCGCACGGCATGCGAGACGTGCATGATCCGGCTCGTCCAGCGGGGCGTTCCAGAACGCCATGATCGAGTCGCCGATATACTTGTCGATGGTGCCGCCGTTCTCCATCACCGCCTCGGACATCGGCGTCAGGAAGTCGTTGAGCAGTGCGGTCAGCGCAGTCGCCTCCATCCGCTCGGAGATGGTGGTGAAGTCGCGGATGTCGAGGAACATGATGGTCATGTTGCGCACCTCTCCGCCCAGCTTGACCAGGCTGGGGTCCGCTTCCAGCCTCTTGACCATCGCCGGATGGAGGTAGTGGCTGAAGGTCGAGCGGATGAGCTTGCGCTGGACGTCGGAGCGCCAGAAGGACATAAGGACGCCGGTTGAAAAGACTACGAGCGATCCGGCGGCCGGATAGGCGGGATCGATCAGCCAGCCGCGGTCGAGGAATCCCCACCAGCCGAACGCTGTTACGATCACGACACTGGCGGCCCCCAGCAGCGCAGACGCCGTCGGACCAAAGCGTGGGAACAGCACCACCATGGCGCCGCCCAGGATGAGCAGGGCTGCCATTTCCAGCTCTAGCGACCAGAGCGGCCGCTCGAGGAAGTCGCCGGACAGAATCTGCTCCACGATCTGGGCATGCACCTCGACACCGGGCACGACAGATGCGTTCGGCGTCGAACGCAGGTCCATGAGACCGGGCGCGCTGGTGCCGACAAAAACGATGTTGCCGCCGAGATCCGCCTCTCCCTCAAGCACTTTCCAGGCGGGTACGTAGCGTTCGGGCTGAGTACCCGTGTCGCGCAACCAGACCTGGGCGGAAGGATCGGTCTTGATCGGCAGGTTGCCGGCTTTGCCGATCGCAAAGTCGACGATCCCCTCGCGCCAGCCGATGAGCCAAGTACCTTGGGCGCCGCTGACCTTCACGGCGTAGTTCTTCTCACCCATCGCAACGCGCAGCGCTTCTGCCGCCAGGCTGGGATAGATCTTGCCCCCCTTGTTCACCAGCAGCGGCACGCGCCGCACGATGCCGTCTCGGTCGTAGACCGTGTTGATGCTCCCGACTCCGGCTGCAGCTTCCTGAAACATCGGAAGGCTCGCGATCGCGCCATCGAACGTGATGAGTTCGTCCTCCGCCTTGATCCCGGCACCGCCGAATTTGGACAGCCCCGCCTTGCGGAGGACCTCATCGTTGGTCGCCGAATCGGTCATCGTCACTCCGATGATAACCCTGCCCCTGGCGATCTCCTCGGCGAAGACTTTGTCGGGATCGTGGACCTGAGCGGTCAGCTCCTGTGTCAACGGATCATCCGGCTGCAATCCCCAACCCGAGAAGACCATGGACGGCGCAGTCCTGTCCGGTTCCGCGAACACGATATCCAGGGCAACGGAAGCCGCTCCCTGATCGCGTAGTTTGGCCAGCAATGCCGCCATCACGCTGCGTGGCCATGGCCACTGGCCGTATCGCCGCAACGACTCGTTATCGATATCGACGATCTTGACCGGTGCCGGCTTGTATTCTCGCGGCGCGACGCGCTGATACTGGTCGAACACCAGTGAGCGGAGATCTCCGAGAATTGGCGGATCGTACCAACGCAGCGCCAGCGCGATGGCGAGCACCAGCGAAGCCAACGCAGGTTGCACCCATTTGCCCATCGCGCTCCAGCAACTCCCCTCATGCACTCCGGGATGACGCCCCGGTATCTGGGATGGTTCCCGCCAAGATGAACGCCTATTCATCCTGCGTGTGAGCCAGGCCACTTTCTAGAGGATTTTACGACAATTGTATTGACCCCCGCGACAGGCGGGCGCACTTACAGGGTCTACCGAACCTTACCGGCAGGGGGCCAACCATGCTTCGCATGGCTTGTCGCGTATGCGTACCGGTGGTTCTTGGGGCACTGGCAGCGATGCCGGCGCTTGCCGCTGGAATTGCCACCGTCACCGACGTCGTCAACGACGGATACCGCCAGCCGCCCGGCGACAGCGAACGCCGTGCCGCCGCCGCCGATGAGCTCGTCTCGGACGAAGCGCTGCGCACCGATCGCGACTCGAGCATCGCGGTGAAGTTTATCGACGGCTCGGAACTCAGCGTCGAATCGCAGAGCGAGGTTGTGCTCTCGGACTATGTCTTCGATCCGGCGGCGGCGTCCGCCAGCGGCCTCATCACGCTCAACTCCGGCCTGTTCCATTTCAACTCCAACAACGCGGTGCAGGATGACAACCTGGTCCTGCAGACGCCGGTCGCCACCATCGGCATCCGCGGCACGCAATTCCTGGTGACGGTGGCGGACGACGCGACGATCGTCGACATCCTCGAAGGCAAGGTCGAGGTGAGACCGCACGGCAAAGGCAAGCCGATCCTGTGCGAGGGCGGCCAGAGCATCCTGGTCGAGAGCGCCGACACCGATGCGGTGTGCGGCGACCTCGGCTCGTTCTCCACAGCCGCGGCGCCACCTGCGAACGACGGCGACCCGCACGACAGCCGCGACCGCGACCATTCGCAGCAGGCGGGCGACAGCAATGCCGGCGGCGGCAAGACGGGCGGCGGTGGCGATCCAGGCGGTGGCGGCGACCCCGGCGGCGGTGGCGGTCCGGGCGGTGGCAATCATTCCGGCCACGGCGACGGCAGCAATCCGGGCAAGGGCCACGGCAACGGGAATGGCAATCACGGCGGCAACAACGGCGGCAACAACAATCCAGGCAATGGGAATCGGTAGGTCCAGCGCAGCGGGCTATTTTCTGTCCGCGCCGACTGTGCCATCGGTCACTTCCGCTACGGGACTGACCGGTCCACATTAGCATTGTTAAGAAAACGCGGGCGGATGCAGGCGGTGGGGCCGTTAACCAAGCGCATCTATACCGATGATTGTGTCGAACTTTACTACAATTCTATTGACCCTCTGGCACCCGACGAAAGACAATTGGGTCTACCACGCCCCAATGTCCGACAGAGGGCGACCGTGAGATGCGGCTTGTCGGAGAGGTCGTGGGAATGGCGTTGCCAGGGGATGAGGCGCGCCGCCGGCGTCAGGTGGGCGGCAGGGTAACCGGGCAGCGCCAGGGGAATACTCGAACAATCTTCAAATCGCCCGATCCGGCAGCTCCGTGGCCAAAGCGCCGCTGGGTGAACCGGGACTCGGTCAGGGACAGACCAACGTGTGGCGCATGAGCGGGACACTCGTGCGCGGCATGGAGTTCGATCGCAAGTGGGGACGTGCATAAGTCAAATATAAGCGTGCAACGGCCAGGATCCGCCCGTGTGCGGCGGAGCGTCGGGGACGGGCTGGCACGCACAACGCCAGGCAATGGCGTCGTGAGAAACGGGTGTTTGCGATTTGGAGGGTATGATGAAACGGAAACTGGCGTACCAGGTCTGCTATGCCATCGTCGCGATCTGGGCGCTGCCCCAGGCGGCGAGCGCTGCCGGCATCGCGACCGTGGTGGACGTGGTGAACGAGGGCTACCGGACACCGCCGGGCGCCGACGAGACCGCGGCCAAGGCCACCGACGAGCTGGTGCAGAACGAAGCGCTGCGCACCGAGGAGGAGTCGGTCATCCAGGTGA
>DATFDU010000132.1:0-3930 GCA_035251915.1 Dongiaceae bacterium
CGACCAGACCGACGCCATCTACGCGCTGCTGACCGATACCGCCAAGAGCCACGCCGCGTAGTTTGCTACGATAGGCTTGCGGCTATCGATACCAGACCGGACTTGCCCAGGTCCAGCATTCTTCATAATGCTGTCGGAAGACATGCATCGACGGCTGGTTCAGCGACTCCGGCTGAAGCCGAGCTGCCGAGGCGATGGCGACCTTCGTCCAAGCGTGTTGCGCAAAAGCTTCGACGGCACGGTTTGCATCCTCTTTGTCGTCCGACTGCAGGACGAAGAGGATGCACTTGTGAAAGCGGGGCAGCTTACGCCGTCGCGCCGGCGGCGAGCAACTTCAGGAACGCGTCGTCGGCGATGATCCTCTTGGTGACCGCATTGGTCGCGATGATCCGAGTGGCCTTCACATCCTTGAAATTGGTTTCCTCGAGCTTGCAGCCGTTGAAGCGCGGCGGCCACTCGCGGGACTTGCCGTCGGCCAGCACCGCGACCTCGATCTCGAGGTCGCAGTTGCTGAAATCGGTGCGGCGCAGCGTGGCGCCGGTGAAGTTGGCGCCGCGCAACGAGGCGGCCCCGAAGTTGGCGCCGGTCAGGTCGCAGCGGGAGAAATCGCCGAGATCCAGGATCGCGCGATGGAACTTGGCCGAGCGCAGACGCGAATCGGCGAACAGGGCCCCGCGCAGGTTGCGGCCGGAGAAGTCGAGGCCGGAGAGATCGGCGTTGGAGAAATCCGCGCGCTGGCCCTCCAGGCCGGACGATGTCACCCAGCTTTCGTGCGCGACGATCATCTCGCCGATCAGCGCCTGGGTCTCCGCCGAATCGTCGACCGAGATCGTGACCGAGGTATCGAGGCTGTTGTAGATCGCGTTGTCGAGGTTGACGCCGTGCACGTTGGCGTCGGTCAGGACCACGCCGTCCAGGAACGCGCCTTCGACCATTGCGCGGTTGAGCTGCGTGCCGGAGAGATCGCAGTTGGCGAGGTTGGCGCCGCGCAGGTCCACGTCCTTGAGCGTCGAGCCATTGAAATTCGCGCCGCTGAGATCGGCGTTGCGCAGGACCGCGCCGGAAAAATCCGCCTTGCGCACGATGGAGTTGCGTAACTTGGCCCCGGTCAGGTCGGCGCGGTTCATCGCGGTGTCGGTCTTGTCGGATGTCCAGGTCTCGCGCTTCGGCGGCTCGACGCGGCCGCCGCTCGAGACCAGCAGCGAGCCTTCGCGGAAATCCGTGCCGCTGAGCTTGGCTTCGGAAAAGTCGGCACCCTGCAAAGCCGCGCCGCGGAAATCGCAGTCGCGGCAATCGGCGCCGATGAAGCGGCTGCCGGCGAGGTTGGCGGCGAACAGATCGCACTCGCGCAGGTTGGCGCCGCTGAGATCGCAGTTGATGAGCTGGATGCCGGTCAGCTTGGCCTTCGGGAGATTGAGGCCCTTGAGGTTGAGATCGCGCAGCACCTTCAGCGAAAGATCGGCGCGCCGCCCGCCGCGCTCATTGCGCAGCCAGGCGCGGTGCGCCGTGATAATTTCTTTCAATTGCTGTACGTCCACGCGCAATTTCCCCGAAAGCGGAGCATTCCGCCGAGAGAGCGCCCTAGGCTGCGGTGAACGTAGTTAGGAAACCATTAAGGTACTGAACAGGCGTTCAGGTTATTGCGGTTAGGCCAATCAGTGCAGGGTCATCGGCGCGAGGCCGTTCTGCCAGGCAGCCGCGAACGCGGTCTGCCGGTCTTCCATCACCGCGATCTGCTGGCCATTGGCCGCGAACAGCGCAACGGCCGTCTCGCCACCCACTTCGACGTCTTTCACATAGGCCATGTCCTTGATCCCCAGCATCAGGAGATCTTGCGGCGTCAAGGCGCGAATGCGTTCCAATTCCGTCGTCATGTTTCCACTCCTTCACCTTGGGATCGGGTGCCCGCCATGCGGCGCGCCGGACCCCCGCGCTCTCACTTGCTGTCCGCGTCAACCGTCACGCGCTTGGCGCTGCTCTTCTCGCCGCCGACCTTGCTGATCGGCACGGTGCGCACCTGGCTCACCGCCTTGGGTCGCTGCAAATCGACCGATAACAGCCCGTTATCGAGCGTCGCCGCATTCACGATGATCCCTTCCGCCAGCACGAAGCTGCGCTGGAACTGCCGGGCCGCGATTCCGCGATAGAGATAGACCCGGTCTGGATCGTCCTGTTGCCGGCCTTTGATCGTGAGCTGGTTGTCCTCGATCTGGATCTCCAGATCGTCCAGCCCGAAACCGGCGACCGCCAGCGTGATGCGCAGGCGATCTTCGCCGATCTGTTCGATATTGTAGGGCGGATAGCCTTCCGCGCCGGCCTTGGCGATGCGATCCAGGGTCCGCTCGAAATGATCGAATCCAAGCAGCAGCGGACTGTTGAACAGGGACAAGCGCGTCATGTCTTGCAAGCTCCTCCAGCATGAGCGAGCTACCGATCTTCCGGCGCCGCCCATGTTCGGCGCGCCGCCGAATGGCCCAATTGCGGCCATGCCCTAGAATCTAGGTCGGGAATTAACGATTTCAAGGCCGGCTAAAGCGGCGCATCCCGGGCCAAGATGTCCTCGTAGCCGTCTTCCTCGTCGATATGGCTGCCGATCCTGGCAAAGCCGAGCTTGCGCGCCATGGCAATCGAGGGAGCGTTCTCCGGGCTGATGGACACGACGAACCGGCAAACGCCATGGCTTCGCGCCGCCCAGTCCATCATGCCGAGCGCCGCCTCCTCGGCAAGGCCCTGGCGACGGAATTCCGGCAGCACGAAATACCCCATCTCGACCGCGCCGGGCGCCAGCTCCTTGAGGTAATCCGCGTTCGGCTTGCCGTGAAAATTGAAGTAGCCAGCGAAGCGCAGATCGGGCTTCAGCGCCATGACCCGCAGCGACCACGGGAGGTAGTCAGGATCATCGCTGACGTCCTTCAATCGCATGGATGCGATCGACAGCTGCTCGTCCGGGAATGCCGAGAGATCGCATTGCGTCAGGCGTGACGCTTCGGCCCGATCGCCCGCCGCTAGCGCGGCCAGTGCCGGCAGCGGCAGCGTGCGCAGGACAAGGCGCGGTGTTTCGACGTTCTGCCAACCGGGATTCATGCCAGCGTTGTTATCATCATGCCAATCGCCACGACAGTGGCTTGCGGGGCCGGCAACTGTGCATGCCGCACTGCGACGTTGCCTCGACTCAGCCGTCATCGCTATTGTTGGCGGATGACCACGAAGCTGCGGTGTTTCCGGACCGTCCTCTTCCTCGGATTCCTCGTCCCGCTGGGCTGCTCGTGGGCGCTTGCGCAGCAGACGGACAGCACTCCCCTCCAGATCTACGGACTGGCGCTGGACGAGACGCGCCTCGGCGACGGGTTCTGCGAGAGCTGCGCCGGGCGCAGCCCGGCTCTGCCCAAGGTCCTCCGCATGGAGGTGCAGACGACACCCGCGGCCTACGTGGAGCTGGCGCTCGAACCGGGCCCTTCCGGGCGGCCGCGCGACGTCCGGATCTGGTATGCGCCGCGCGAGGAAGGCGGGCAGAGCTACATGATCGCGACAGTGTCGCACATCGACGGCAAACTGGATCTCGCCCGCAGCGGCGTGATCACGGCCTTTGGACCGCCGACGGTCGAATTCACCCACGCCGACATGGAGGCGCGCGGAATCCGCGTCGCGGACCTCACGGTCGACACGCTGCTCTATGTCGACCGTGCCCTGCCCGACACCCAGTGGGCGCGGATCGCCCATCGCCTGCGGACCGAGTTCAAGCCGACTGGCCCCGAGATCTTCTCGCTCACCAACACCCGGCTGCGAACTCTGGCACGGCTGCTCGGCCCGGATTTCCGCGGCGCCATCGTGCAGATCAGCGAATCCGGCTGGAGCCACGACAGCACCGTGACCACCATCCTGCTCGACCTTAAGCGCGCGCAGTCGATCTTCCGGATCGGGAGCTAGGGA
>DATFDU010000133.1:0-5491 GCA_035251915.1 Dongiaceae bacterium
TCGATGGCGGAGCTGAAGCGGCTGATGACGGAGCGCTTCGCACTGGACCGCCAGCTCGGGCTCGCCGTCACGGTGATGTCGTTCTCCTACCGCATCGGCGTGCCGCGCGAGGCCGACCTGGTGTTCGACGTGCGGTTCCTCGCCAATCCCCACTACGTCGACGCACTGCAGCCGCTGGACGGCGAGACGGCGGAGGTGGCGCGCTTCATCGAGCGCGATCCGGCGCTGTCCGGATTCCTCACGTCGCTCGATGCCTTGATCGAGCCCTTGCTGCCGAGCTATGAGCGCGAGGGCAAGAGCTATCTCACCATTGCCGTCGGCTGCACCGGCGGGAAGCACCGATCGGTCTATGTCGCCAAGAAGCTCGCGGACGCGCTTCGCGCAAGCGGCCGCCCGATCGCGCTCGTTCATCGCGACTTGACGCGCGACGTGTCGGGCCGGTCGGAACAGTCATAAGAAAGATAAAGTAAACAGGGATGCGTCAATGATCGGGATGGTATTGGTCACTCACGGCAAGCTGGCTGCCGAATTCCTGGCGGCGCTTGAGCACGTGGTCGGCAAGCAGCAGAAGGTTGCGACCGTCTGCATCGGGGCCGAGGACGACATGGAGCAGCGCCGCAAGGAGATCCTGGAGCGGGTCAACGAAGTGGAGACCGGCGACGGCGTCGTGCTGCTGACCGACATGTTCGGCGGAACGCCCTCCAACCTCGCAATTTCCGTCCTCGACCGCGCCAATGTCGAGGTGATCGCCGGCATCAACCTGCCGATGCTGATCAAGCTGGCCGGCATGCGCGAAGGTCACACCTTGCAGGCCGCCGTCACCGCGGCCCAGGAAGCCGGCCGCAAATACATCAACGTCGCCTCCCAGCTGCTCGCCGCGCGGGGGTAGCTTGCTGTTGATCGAGGTGCACCCCCCATTCTGTCATCCCGGGCAAGCGAAGCGCGACCCGGGACCCATGCGATCCAGCGGCGCTGCGGTAAAGCCGCATGGGTCCCGGCTCTGCGCCGCTTCGCGACTTGGCCGGGATGACACGTTTGGTGGCGCATGACCACCAACAGCGCGATCACACGGATTGCCAATATCCGCAATCAGCGCGGGCTGCATGCGCGCGCGGCGGCGAAGTTCGTCAAGGTCGCTGGCGGCTTCAACGCGCAGGTGCGCGTCATCAAGGGCGACATGGACGTTTCCGGCACTTCCATCATGGGGCTGATGATGCTGGCGGCAGGCATCGGCACGAACATCGAGCTGCGCGCCAGCGGCGCGCAGGCGCGAGAAGCCATGCAGGCGCTGGTCGACCTGATCGAGCGCAAATTCGATGAAGAGTGAGGACAAGGCAAAATCCCGCCGCCCGCGCCGCAAGCGGGACCGCGAGGCGGAACGGGTGTTCGAGGGACTGGGCGTCGCGCCCGGCATCGGCATCGGCCAGGTGCATGTGGTCGAGGCCGGCGCCATCACCATCTCCGAATACGAGATCGCGGAAGGCAAGGTTGACGAGGAGCTCGCCCGTTTCCATGGCGCGGTGGAGAAATCCGGCAAGCAGCTGCGCAAGCTCTCCAGCAGGGCCGAGGAGCTGCACGGCGCCGCCGCCGAGGAGCTGGGCTTCCTGCTCGAGGCGCACAAGCAGATGCTGACCGGCTCGCGCGTGACGCGCGGGGTCGAGACCCGGATCCGCGAGCACCGTGTGAATGCCGAAGCGGCGGTGCAGTTCGTGATCAGCAAGGTTGAGCACGACTTCGCCGCGCTCGACGATCCCTATCTCGCGGCGCGCGCCGACGACGTGCGCGAGGTCGGCAACCGCATCCTGCGCAACCTGACGCAGACGGCGTACGAGGCGTTCAAGAACCTGCCCGCCGGGTCGATCGTGGTGGCGGAGGAGCTGACGCCGGCCGACACCGCTTTGCTCGACCCCAAGACCATCGAGGGCTTCGCGACCGTCCTGGGCGGCAAGGAAGGCCACACCGCCATCATGGCGCGCTCGCTCGGCATTCCGGCGGTGCTCGGCATTCCGGAACTGCTGCGCTTCGCGCGCACCGGGCATGCGATCATCGTCGACGGCGGCGCGGGCCGCGTCATCCTCAATCCGTCGCCCGCCACCGTCGCGGAGTATCAGCGCCGGCTGGAGGTGCTGGAGCGCGACGAGAAGCAGCTCGGCCGCCTGCGCAAGCTACCCTCGGTCACGCGCGACGGCCAGCGCATCGGCCTGCTCGCCAACATCGAGCTGCCGCGCGAGGCGGAGATGGCGATGGATGCTGGCGCGGAAGGCGTCGGCCTCTTGCGCACCGAGTTCATGTTCATGAACCGCGACGACGTGCCGGACGAAGAGGAACAGTATCAGGCGCTACGCCAGATCGTGGAGACCATGGCGGGCCAGCCGGTCACCATCCGTACCCTTGACGTCGGCGGCGAGAAGCTGGCGCCCAGCCTGCGCGATCACCTGGGCGAATCGGCCAATCCGGCGCTCGGCCTGCGCGCCATCCGCCTCAGCCTGAAGCGGCGGGACCTGCTCGACGATCAGTTGGCGGCGATCCTGCGCGCCGGCGTGCACGGGCCGGTGCGCATCCTGCTGCCGATGATCTCCTCGGTCTCGGAAGTGAAGCAGGTGCGCGAGGCCTTGGTGCAGGTGGCGCGGCGGCTGAAGCGGCGCGGCCAGAAGCTGCCCGACCCGCTGCCACCGCTCGGCGTGATGATCGAGGTGCCGGGCGCCGCCCTCGCCGCCGATGCGCTGACCCAGGTCGCCGATTTCTTCGCCATCGGCTCCAACGACCTCACCATGTACACGCTGGCGATCGACCGCGGCGAGGAGCAGGTCGCGCATCTCTATAATCCGCTGCATCCCGCGGTTCTGCGACTGGTCCAGTTCTCGACCGAAGCCGCGCTGCGCGCGCGCATCCCGGTCAGCGTGTGCGGCGAGATCGCCGGCGATCCCAAGTTCACCCCGCTGCTGCTCGGCCTCGGCATCCAGGACCTCAGCATGGCCGCCAACTCCCTGCCCCGCGTCAAGCAGCGCATCCGCAACCTCGACTACCTGGCCTCCGCAAGATTCGCGCGCC
Organism: Dongiaceae bacterium; assembly: GCA_035251915.1. Taxonomy (GTDB): domain Bacteria; phylum Pseudomonadota; class Alphaproteobacteria; order Dongiales; family Dongiaceae; genus Dongia_A. The sequence goes on from DATFDU010000133.1 coordinate 3,052, forward strand.
AGGTGATGGATCAGTGGGATTCGGGGCGCATCGCCATGCTGCTCGACGATTTCAACGCGCTCGCGACGTAAGTGCGACCAGGAGTTACCTGCCGCACAGCTTGACGCCCGAAGGTCACGCTCGGCCCGAACCTGGTCAGCGTTCGGCGACGATGAAGCGGCCTTCCTTCCAGGTCGCGCGGTTCCGCTCGAAGTTGACGCGAACCGTGACACCCAGCTTGTTCAGGTATCGCGTCAGCCGATCGACGCTGTAGCTCTTCCAATGGCCGTTCAGGAGTTGCGAGAGCTTCGGCTGGGCAAGGCCGATGATCCGGCCAGCTGCAACCTGTGACAGTCCCCGCTCCTCGATGACACGGCCAATTTCCATGACGAGCCTGGACTTGGCGAGCTCAAGCTCGGGGTTCGCAAAGCCCATGTCCGCAAATGGATTGTGCGAACCTTCGTCGAAGGCCACTTCCGTCTTGGCGGCGCGGCGCGTTGCCTGTTTCTTGATGTTCTTCGCCTTGCTCATGGAACATAGCCCTTGTTTTTCCGCAGACTCTTGACGTCCGCCAATCGCGCCCTGATCGTATCGATGTCCTTCTGCGGCGTTTCCCTGCCCTTGTGGGACTTCTTCTTGAACACATGGAGGACATAGATCTCCTCCGGATACTTGATGGCGGCCATCGTCCTGAACGTGTCTCCGTCGAAATTCTCCCTGATTTCCACCACCTTCGCTCGCTTGAGGCCAACATGACCTATCATGGGTTCGATCCGCTCATCGAACACGCCTTCCTGTAGCTTGTTAAGGCAGAAGCCCATCACCCGCTTCACATCCTCCGGTAAGCCCGTCACGTCCTTCTTGGTCGATCCCATCCAGCACAAGGGTCGCTTCGGCCTGACCGTCGAGGAGCGCTTGGGGCTCTTCTGATCGCCCATGTATACCTTATAAGGGAATATGAGGGGAATCAAATTGTATTTATTCAATGTAAAGTTGTTACGCCGTTTCGAGGCCGATCGATCTCGCCGCCTGAATTTCGGCGCAATCGGCCGCGATGCTGTGCGACATGCGGCTTCTGATTCGGGCAATCCTGATCCTTCTGTGCCTCCCCTTCATCGCGCTCGCGCTCTACACGGTCGCGGCGTTCGGGGCGCTGTTGCTCGTGCCGGAGGCGAGCGAACCTGCGGACGGCGTTCTCATCTACGCCTGCGACAACGGCGTGCATACCGACCTGATCGTGCCGGTGGTCGTGGGCAGCACCGATTGGCGCGGGTTGTTCGGGCAGCGGGCGTTCATCGCGCCGGTCGAGGCCTATGACCATATCGGCCTCGGCTGGGGCAGCCGCGACTTCTACATCAACACGCCGACCTGGGCCGACCTCGACATCGCCACCGCGCTCACGTCGGTGCTGTGGGACGAGACCGTCCTGCATGTCGAATACCGCCCGCGACCCACAGCGGGCGAGAACTGCCGGCAATGGCGCGCAGACCTGGCCTCCTATGAGCGGATCGCCGGTTTCATCCGGCAGACGCTGCGTTTGTCTGGAGAGCATCCGGTGCAGGCGGCGCCGGGCTATGGCGCGCGCGATGCCTTCTTCGTGGCCAACGGCGAATACACCATCCTCGGGACCTGCAACCAGTGGACCGGCCGCGCGCTGCGCCTCGCTGGGGCCCCGGTCGCGCCGTGGACGCCTTATTCCTTCCTGGTCACATGGAATCTGCCAATGATTTCAAAGTAGGGACATGCGCTTGCATGCCTTGCTCCCCGGGAGCGCGGCTGCTAGAAGCGGCGGACTTTCTGGATAGCCCTTGAGGAGACCCGAATGGCGACCGCCGATTACAAAGTCAAGGACATGAGCCTCGCCGAGTGGGGGCGCAAGGAGATCGACATCGCCGAGACAGAGATGCCGGGCCTGATGGCCCTGCGCGCCGAGTTCGGCAAGTCGAAGCCGCTGAACGGCGCCCGGATCGCCGGCTGCCTGCATATGACCATCCAGACCGCGGTGCTGATCGAGACGCTGATGGCGCTGGGCGCGGAAGTGCGCTGGTCGTCCTGCAACATCTTCTCGACCCAGGACCAGGCCGCCGCGGCGATCGCCGCCGCCGGCATCCCGGTGTTCGCCTGGAAGGGCATGAGCGAGGATGAGTTCTGGTGGTGCATCGAGCAGACCGTGAACGGCCCCGACGGCTGGCACCCCAACATGATCCTGGACGACGGCGGCGACCTCACCGTCCTGATGCACGACAAGTATCCGCAATTGATGGAGAAGGTGCGCGGCATCAGCGAGGAGACCACCACCGGCGTCGCGCGGCTCTATGAAATGGCGCGCACCGACAAGCTCGCGGTGCCGGCGATCAACGTCAACAACTCGGTCACCAAGTCGAAGTTCGACAACCTCTATGGCTGCCGCGAGAGCCTGGTCGACGGCATCAAGCGCGCGACCGACGTGATGATGGCGGGC
>DATFDU010000134.1:0-7484 GCA_035251915.1 Dongiaceae bacterium
CTCGGTCTCGCGCAGGATCTGCAGCCGCGCCTTGGCCGTCTCGCCGAGCGGCGCCTGATAGAGCAGCACGCAGCTCGATTTCGCGAGGCCGCGCCCGACGCGCCCGCGCAACTGGTGCAGCTGAGCAAGGCCGAAGCGCTCGGCGTGCTCCACCACCATCACCGTCGCCTCCGGCACGTTGACGCCGACCTCGATCACCGTGGTCGCGACCAGGATGTCGAGCTCGCCGGCGGCGAAGGCGGCCATGGCGGCATCACGCTCCGCCGCCTTCTGCTTGCCGTGAACCAGGCCGACGCGGTCGCCGAAGGTCTGGCGCAGCATGCGATGCCGCTCGGTCGCCGCGGCGAGGTCGACTGCCTCCGATTCATCCACCAGCGGGCAGACCCAATAGATGCGCGCACCGTGCGCGATCGCGCGCTTCAATCCATCGGCGACCTCGGGCAGACGTTCTAGTGGAACCGTGCGGGTGTCGATCGGCTGGCGGCCCGCCGGCTTCTCGGTCAGGCGCGACACATCGATGTCGCCGTACGCCGTCATCATCAGGGTGCGCGGGATCGGCGTCGCGGTCATCACCAGCAGGTCGACGCCGGCGCCCTTGTCGGCGAGGGCCATGCGCTGCTCGACGCCGAAGCGATGCTGCTCGTCTACAATGGCGAGGCGCAGGTCGGCGAATTCGACGCCCTCCTGCACCAAGGCGTGGGTGCCGACCACCATCTTGAGTTCGCCCGACGCCAAGCGCGCCAGCGTCGCGTCGCGCGCCTTGCCCTTGTCGCGGCCGGTCAGCAGGGCGATCTCCTGACCCACCACCTTGCACAGCGGCTCCAGCGTTGCGAAATGCTGGCGCGCCAGGATGTCGGTCGGCGCCAGCAGCGCAGCCTGGCCGCCGGCCTCCACAGCGTTCGCCATCGCCAGCAGCGCGACCACGGTCTTGCCGCTGCCGACATCGCCCTGCAGCAGGCGCAGCATGCGTGTGGGCTCAGCCATGTCGGCGACGATCTCGGCGAGCGCCTGCTCCTGTGACTTGGTCAGAGTGTAGGGCAGCTTGCCGACAATGCGGCGGCGCAGGGCGCCGTTGCCTTTGTTGGAGCGCCCGGCCTTGCGCTTGTTGCGCGAGCGCACGATCGCCAGCGCCAGCTGGTTGCTCAACAATTCGTCGAAGGCGAGCCGCATGCGCGGCGGCGACAAGGTCGAGAGCTCGCCTTCGCCCTGGGGATGATGGGCGGCGCGCAGTGCTTCCACCCAGCCGTCCCATTGCCGCTGCTTGAGGATGGCGGGATCGATCCACTCGGGGAGCTTGGGCAGCCGCTCGAGCGCCGCTTCGATCGCCTTGCGCAGCACCTTGGGCGGCAGGCCGGCGGTCATGGGATAGACCGGCTCGACGATCTGGATGCTGGCGAGCTCCTCTTCCGGCACGATATGGTCAGGATGAACCATGTTGAGCTCGCCGCCGAAACGATCGATGCGACCGCTGACCGCGCGGGTCTGGCCGAGCGGCAGCGTGCGCAGCAGATAGTCCTCGCGCGCGTTGAAGAACACGAGGTCGATGAAGCCGGTCGGATCGGAGCAATGCACCTTGTAAGGCTGGCGCGGGTTGTGCGATTTCATGTGGCGCTCAACCCGCACCACGATGGTGGCGATGGCGCCGCCCTCGGCGGCTGACAGATGCGGCTGGTACCGGCGGTCGATGAGGCCGGTGGGCAGATGCCCGACCAGGTCCACGACCAGCGCACCGGCAAGCTTCTCCACCAAAGTCGCCAGCCGTTGACCGATGCCCGGCAAACTGGTTACTGACGCGAACAGAGGATTGAGGATGTTGGGTCGCACCGGTTCGGACTCGCGTCAGGCGATGATCGGGCGGCCAAGTTATCCCGCGCTTGAAGGACGGAAAAGGGCGATGACGGACGGCCTGGAGATCGAGCGCAAACGGCTGAAATTCCGCTCCTGGCATCGCGGGACGCGGGAAATGGACCTGCTGCTCGGACGGTTCGCGGACCAGCGGCTCGATGCGCTGGACGCAGAGGCGGTCCGCGTCTATGCCGCGTTGCTCGAGCAAAGCGACCCGGATATATACCACTGGGTCACCGGCCGGGAAGAGTGCCCGTCCGGCGTTTTGCGTTCGCTCATCGCGGCGCTCGCGGAGTTCCATCGTACCAGAAATAGGTCCAAGACATTTGGCGGAGTGCCATGATGAGCGATCCAACCAGAAGAGAACCGATCCACGATCCCCAGGATTTGGAGCGGCAGCTGGTCGTTAGAGAGAACGCAGATGACGTCAGTGGCATGACCGCCTTGTTTGAGCCCGACGCGGTGATTGAGCTCAACGACGGACGGCTGGTGCGAGGCAAGGACGCCATTCATGAGTTTTTCACCAAACTCCAAGTTACCGGGTTGGGACCGGAAGGACGAAGGTTCAAGCTCGGGGAGCAGCGCCCAGCGCTTATTTGCGGTGATCTGGCCCTCACCTCGACGCGCAGCATTGATGGTGATGTAACGTCTGAAGTTGCGCGGCGCCAAGACGATGGAACGTGGCTTTGGGTGATCGACAGGTGGTCTGTCACCTGGTGATTGACAGGTTTTCCGTTACCCAACGGGGCGTCGGACAATGCCCCTCGCGAGCTGCTGAACCAGGCGTTTGATCGTGAGCGACCTTCCCTTTGTCATCCCTGCGCCCGGCCGGCACCAGGTCGGCGGCGCGCCAGACGGCGCCGACGCGCTGCTGATCGCGCGCCTGGCCGCCATCGCGCCGGGCGGCGTCCTGCACGTCGCGCAGGACGACCTGCGCATGGCGCGCACGGTCGAGATGCTGGGCTTCATGGCGCCGGACCTGACGGTGATCTCGTTCCCGGCCTGGGACTGCCTGCCGTACGACCGCGCCTCGCCGCACCGCGACATCCTGGCGCGCCGCATCGACGCCCTGAGCCGGCTCAGCGCCATGGAGCAGGGCACACGCACCAGGCTGGTGGTGGTGACGACGGTGGCCGCGATCCTGCAGCGCGTGCCGACTCCCGCCGGCTTCAAGGGCGTGCTGGAATTGAAGCGCGGCGGGCGGCTCGACCAGGGCAAGCTGGTCGATTACCTGGTCGGCAAGGGCTACACGCGCAGCGGCACGGTAGGAGAGGCCGGCGAGTTCGCGGTGCGCGGCGGCATCGTCGACCTGTTCCCACCCGGCACCAGCATGCCGATCCGCGTAGATTTCTTCGGCGACGAGATCGAGGACCTGCGGCTGTTCGATCCGCTGTCCCAGCGCAGCCTCGGCAAGGTCGACGAGTTCGCGCTGCGGCCGATCAACGAGCTGCAGCTGACGCCGGAGGCGATCGAGCATTTCCGCACCAACTACCGCAGCGAGTTCGGCACCTCCGGCGCCGACGATCCGCTCTACGAGGCGATCAGCGCCGGTCGACAGTTCCCCGGCATGGAGCACTGGCTGCCGCTGTTCGGGATCGAGCTGGTGCCGTTCGACTCCTACCTGCCGCGCGCCATCGTCACGCTCGACCACCAGGTCGACGAGGCGGTGAAGGCGCGGCTGGAGATGATCCAGGATTTCTACCAGGCCCGGCGCGACCTGCAGGCGGCCGAGCGCGAGAGCGGGGCGCCGGTCTATCGGCCGCTGCCGGTGGGCCGGCTCCATATCGGCGAGAATGCGTGGCGTGACTTCACCGGGAGGCGCGTCGCGCTGGCATTGCATCCATTCGGGGCGCCGGACGAAGGCGGCTGGCTGAACGGTCCCGGCCGGTTCGGCAAGAGCTTTGCCGAGGCGCGCGCTAATCCCGATGTCAATCTCTACCAGGCCGTCGCGGCGTTTGCGCGCAACGAGCAGCAGCAAGGACGGCACGTGCTGCTGGCTGCCGGGTCGACCGGCGCGCTCGAGCGCCTCGGGCATCTGCTGAGCGAGCATGGGCTGGCCCAGCAGGAGAATGTCGAGAGCTGGGAAGCATTCGGAGCGCTGCCGGCCGGCACCTTGGGCCGTGCCGTTCTGTCGCTGGAGAACGGCTTCCAGACCGACCGCGCGGTGGTGCTGACCGAGCAGGACATCCTGGGCGACCGGCTGATCCGCACGGTCGCGCGGAAAAAGAAGGCCGATGCCTTCCTGCATGAGCTGGCGAATTTCCACGCCGGCGACTTCGTGGTCCACATCGACCACGGCATCGGGCGCTACGAAGGGCTGGTGGCGCTGGATGTCGGCGGGGCGCCGCACGATTGCCTGCGCGTAATCTATGACGGCGGCGACAAGCTGTTCGTGCCGGTCGAGAATATCGATGTGCTTAGCCGCTACGGCGGCGAGGAGACCATCGTCGCGCTCGACAAGATGGGCGGCGCCGCCTGGCAGGCGCGCAAGGCGCGGGTCAAACAGCGCATCCGCGACATCGCGGCACAGCTGATGAAGACCGCGGCCCTGCGCCAGATCAAGACCGCCGACGTGCTGCAGCCGGCCGAGGGATTGTTCGACGAATTCTGCGCCCGCTTTCCCTATGCCGAGACCGAGGATCAGCAGCGTGCGATCGTCGAGGTGATCGGCGACCTCGCCAACGGCCGGCCGATGGACCGCCTGGTCTGCGGCGACGTCGGCTTCGGCAAGACCGAGGTGGCGCTGCGTGCCGCGTTCGTCGCGGCGATGTCCGGCAAGCAGGTGGCGGTGGTGACGCCGACGACGCTATTGTGTCGGCAGCATTTCAAGACCTTCACCGAGCGCTTCCAGGGATTCCCCATCACCATCCGCCAGATGTCGCGCCTGGTCGCCGCCAAGGAGCTGGCGGAAACCAAGGACATGCTCAAAGCGGGGCGGGTGGACATCGTCATCGGCACCCACGCGCTGCTGGCCAAGAGCCTCGAGTTCGCCAAGCTCGGCCTGCTGATCGTCGACGAGGAGCAGCATTTCGGCGTGGTGCAGAAGGAACGGCTGAAGGAGATGCGCGGCGACATCCACGTGCTGACGCTGACCGCGACGCCGATCCCGCGCACCTTGCAGCTGGCGCTGTCGAACATCCGCGAGATGAGCCTCATCACCACGCCGCCGGTCGACCGGCTGGCGGTGCGCACCTTCGTGCTGCCGTACGACCCGGTGATTGTGCGCGAGGCGATCATGCGCGAGCATTTCCGCGGCGGGCAGATCTTCTATGTCTGCCCGCGCATCGAGGACCTGGAGACGGTCGCGGCGCGCCTGCGCAGCCTGGTGCCGGAGATCAAGTTCGTGATGGCTCACGGCCGGATGTCGCCGACCACGCTCGAGAAGGCGATGAACGCCTTCTACGACGGCAGCTACGAATTGCTGCTGGCGACCAACATCATCGAATCCGGGCTCGACATCCCGACCGCCAACACCATGGTCATCCATCGCGCCGACATGTTCGGCCTCGCGCAGCTCTACCAGCTGCGGGGGCGCATCGGCCGGTCGAAGCTGCGCGGCTACGCCTACCTCACGACGCCGCCGGGCAAGGCGCTGACCGAGACCGCGCAACGCCGCCTGGAGGTGATGCAGACCCTCGACCAGCTCGGCGCGGGCTTCACCCTCGCCAGCCACGACCTCGACATCCGCGGCGCCGGCAACCTGCTGGGTGACGAGCAGTCGGGCCATGTGCGCGAAGTCGGCGTCGAGCTCTACCAGCATCTGCTGGAAGAGGCTGTGCGCGACGCGAAGGGTACCGAGAAGGTGGCGGCGCAGGATTGGACCCCGCAGATCAACATCGGCATGGCGGTGCTGATTCCCGAGACCTACGTGCAGGACCTCAACGTGCGCCTCGGCCTCTATCGCCGGCTCGCCGATCTCGCCACCGAGCAGGAGATCGACGCCTTCGCCGCCGAGCTGATCGACCGTTTCGGTCCGCTGCCCGTGGAGGCGGAGAACCTGCTCCAGGTGGTGGCGTTCAAGCAGCTCTGCCGCTCGTCGGGCGTGGAGCGGCTGGAGATCGGGCCCAAGGGCGCGGTGATCGCATTCAAGGACAATCGCTTCGCGCGGCCGGAGAAGCTGGTCGAGTTCATCAGCAAGCGGCAGGCCATCGTGACGCTGCGTCCCGACCACCGCCTGGTCTATCGCCAGGACTGGGCCGACACCAAGGCGCGCATGAATGGAGTCAAGAAGCTGATGCAGAACCTGGCAACAATCGCCGCCTAGGCAACGCCCTTCTGGGTGTCTTCCTCGCGCGCCAGGTCGAGCATGTTCAGCAGCGCCTCCGGCTCCTGCGCGCCGGACAGGCCGAAACGGCCGTTGAAGACAAAGAACGGCACGCCGTTGATGCCGATGCGCCGCGACTGCAGGTCTTCCGTCATCGCCGAATCCAGCCGGCCGCCGTCGATCACTGCGTCGGCGATCACTGCGCCGGGCAAGCCCGCTTCCTCGCCGAGCTCGGACAGAATCTCCGGATCGCCGATGTCCCGCCCCTGGGTGAAATAGGCCTTGAAGATGAGCTCCAGCAGGTCCGCCTGCCTGTCCTCCTCGGCGGCGGCGTAGAGCAGCCGGTGCGATCGCACGGTGTTCGGCGTGCGCTGGATGCGATCGAATTCGAACCTGATGCCCTCCTGCGCGCCGACCCGCGACACGGCTTCATAAAGCCGCTGCGCGCGCTCCACGCTGCCGAACTTGGCGATCACATACTGCCGGCGGTCCATGCCGGAGGCGGGCAAGCCGGGGTTGAGCTGGAACGCCCGCCAGCGGCGGGTGAGGCCGGGCTGCGGCCGCAAACGCAGCGCGCGCTCCAGCCGGCGCTTGCCGATGTAGCACCAGGGACAGACCGTGTCGGAGAAGATCTCCAGCAGCATGGAGGGAGTCTAGGGCGAATCCCGGCTCGGCGCCAGCCGGCCTATTCGTTGAACCTCGGCTTCGGCGCCAGGGCCTGCAGCAGGGCGTCGGACATGGTATCGCCGATCGAGGAAGGCTCGGGCACCGTCAGATGGGCGCCGGCCTCCCGCAGTTCCGTGGCGTGCTCCTCGTCGAAGGCGCGGCTGAGGATGACCATCTCCGGCAGCACGTAGTGGACCAGCGCCACCAGATGGACCGCTTTCTCGGCATCGTTGATGGCGATGACCATGGCCTTGGCCTCGGCAAGGCCGAGGGCTTCCATGATCTCGATCCGGCCCGCGTCGCCATAATAGACCGGCAAGCCATGGCGCCGCGCGCGATTGACGTTGTCGGGATCGCTGTCGATCGCGACCCAGGGAATCTCCGCCTTGGTCATCCGCGCCGATACCGCCGCGCCGATGCGGCCGTAGCCGGCGATGATCACGTGGTCCCGGATGCCCTCCGGCAAGAAGGGCAATGCCTCCTCGGGAACTTCGGTGCGGCGGGCGATCCGCGGCGCGAGGCGTTCCCCGGCCAGCGCCAGCACCGGCGTCAGCATCATCGACATCACGACGACGATGGTGAGTTCCTGCTGCAGCACCGGCGACAGCAGCTGCTCCCGCCCGGCGAGCGCGAACAGCACGAAGGCGAACTCGCCGCCCTGCGCCAGCAGCAGGCCAAGGCGGACGGAACCCGCGGACGCCAGGAACAG
>DATFDU010000135.1:0-5055 GCA_035251915.1 Dongiaceae bacterium
TCAAAACGTCGCCCAGCGACATGCTGAACTCGTCGAGAACGGCATCGATCGGAACTTCGGTCTGCCAGAGCTCGCCGGACAGATGGGTCTCCCAGATCGAATCGCGGCCGAACTTCTCGCCCATGAACATCTGCAGCAGCAGCTCGCGCACCGGCTCCAGGGTCGCGTAGGGCAACAGCAGCTCGAGGCGTCCGCCGCGGTCCTCCATGTCGACGCGCAGGCGCGCCAGCACGGCGGCGTTGGCCGGGCGCGCGATGGCAGCGAAGCGCGGATTGGTCTCCAGGCGTTCGAACCGGAAGGTCACGGGCGACAGCGGATCGAAGGTCGAGGTGAGGTCGTTGAGCACTACGCCGATCAGGCGCTCCACCAGGTTGCGCTCGATCGTGGTGTAGGGCCGGCCTTCGATCCGCATCGCCGCCGTGCCGCGGCGGCCGCCGAGCAGCACGTCGACGATCGAATAGGTGAGCGAAGAATCGACCATGAGCAGGCCGAAATTGTCCCACTCTTCCGCCTTGAACACGCCGAGCATGGCGGGCAGCGGGATGGAGTTCAGGTAGTCGCCGAACCGGATCGCGGTGATGCTGTCCAGCGAGACCTCGACGTTGTCCGAGGTGAAATTGCGCAGCGAGGTGGAGAGCATGCGCACCAGGCGATCGAACACGATCTCCAGCATCGGGAGACGTTCGTAGCTGACCAGCGCGCTGTTGATGATGGCCTGGATGCCCGACGGCTTGTCGTCGTCACCGCCGCCGCCGGCGCCGAGGCCGAGCAGGCTGTCGATCTCATCCTGGTCGAGAACGCGGTTGGATTTGGGCCCGCCGCCGCCGGCTTGCTGCTCTGCATCGCCTTCGGCCGCCGCTTCGTCGCCGCCTGCCATCGCTTCCCATTCGGCGGCGGCAGCGCGCTCCTCCTCGCTCATCGCCTCGTTGTCTTTGTCGTCGGGGATCATTGGCTTACGCTTTCCCTCGTCGCATCACTGAATCTGCACGACCTTGAACAGCACGTCTTTGACGGTCGCCGGCGCCGCGGCCTTCTGGGCGCGCAGCAGCAATTCCTCGCGCAGGCGCTGCAGACCGTCGGAACCCTGCAGGTCCTCGACGCGCACGCCGCGCAGATAGATCTGGAACTGGTCGACCACGCGCGGCAGCACGTTGGGCAGCGTCTCGGAATCTTCCGGCGCGCCCAGCTCCAGCGCGAGCTTGAGCTTGAGATAAGAGTTTCGCTTGCTCTGGGTGGAGAGGTTCACCGTCATCTCGTCCAGGTCGTAATAGACCGGTGGGTGCGCCGCTTCGGCTTCCGCCTCGGCCAGTTCGCCCTCGACCGGTTCCTGGCCCTGGAACAGCAGGAACCATGCCGCAGCACCGCCGCCGCCGAACAGAATCAGCGGAAGGATGATGAACAGCACCAGCTTCTTGCCGCTCATCCGCTTCCTGCGAACTGGAGGTGGTGCTTCCTCGGCGACTGCTTCTTCGGCCATCAACGCCCTCTGTCACGCACACGCAGACGGCCGGAGCCGTCCTTTCCCATCGCCGCAAGGTAGGCCAGGATGGTTAAGAGCCGGTAAAACCGACCGATAGGCCAATGGATAGTCTTGGCCGATAAAGGCCTTGGCAGGAACTGCCGGCAACCCGGCAGCAACTGCCCGGAACGGGCGGTCCAGCTCTTCCCCGGCCGGGCGCCGGCACCCGCAAAGTCCCAGGAAATCCACCGCTTCACCGTCCTGGCACGGAGTTTGCGTTTGAGGCTTCGCCGGCAGAAGACCGGCAAATGAACCCGTTATGGGACGCTGTCATGGAAACACCGACTTACATCGCGCTTTCGCGACAAATGGTCTTGCGCGACCAGATGGATGTGGTGGCGAACAACCTCGCCAACGCAAACACCTCGGGCTTCAAGGCCGAAATGATGCTGATGTCGGAAGTGGAGATTCCGGCCGAGGAGGGCACGGCCCTGTCCTACGTGCAGGACTTCGCCACCGCCCGCGACTTCTCGCCCGGCACCCTGCGACCGACCGGCAATGACCTCGACCTGGCGATCCAGGGCGACGGCTTCTTCGCCGTCCAGACCCCGGAGGGTGTGCGCTACACCCGGGTCGGGCGCTTCCAGCTCGACGACGAAGGCACCTTGGTCACCAGCCACGGCTATCCGGTCCTGGCCGGGGGAAGCAGCATCACCCTCAACCCCGATGACGGGGTGGTCCACGTTGCCGATGACGGCACCATCTCGACCGATCTCGCGCGCAACGGACAGCTGTTGCAGGTCGCCGGCAAGCTCGACGTGGTCGACTTTGCGAACCGCGCCGCCCTGGTCCCCGGCCCCGACAACGTGTTCGATGCCGGCACCCAGGCGCCGGCCCAGGCTACCGGCAAGGTCGCGCAGCGCATGCTGGAAGATTCCAACGTCAACACGATCATGGAAATGACCAACATGATCCAGGTGACGCGCAACTACCAGACCATGCAGCGCTTCCTGGACAGCGAGCACGAGCGCCAGCGCCGCGCCATCAGCAGCATCACATCCAACACGTAAGGGAAGGAGACAAACGCCATGCGCTCCCTCACCACCGCCGCCACCGGCATGTTCGCCCAGCAGATGAATGTCGAGGTCATCTCGAACAACATCGCGAACGCCACCACCACCGGCTACAAGCGCCGCCGCGCCGAGTTCGCCGACCTGCTCTATCAGGATCTGCGCCGCGTTGGCACGCAATCCTCCGACTCCGGCACCATCGTTCCCGCCGGCGTGCAGATCGGCGTCGGCGTCAAGCCGGTCGCGATCTACCGCATCCATGAGCAGGGCAACCTGCAGATGACTGACAATCCGCTCAACGTCGCGATCAAGGGCCGCGGCTTCTTCCAGGTCGACTTGCCGGACGGCACCACGGCTTATACCCGCGACGGCTCGTTCAAGCTGTCGCCCGATGGCGAGATCGTCACCTCCGACGGCTTTACCGTCCTGCCGGGCATCACGGTTCCCGAGAACGCCACCAGCTTGACCATCAACGCCAGCGGCCAGGTCGAGGCGACCATCGCCGGCCAGATCGCGCCGCAGCTGCTCGGCCAGTTCCAGATGGCGAACTTCATCAACGAAGCCGGCCTCGACGCGATCGGCGACAACCTGCTGACCGAGACCGAGGCCTCCGGCACGCCGACCACCGGCAATCCCGGCGCCGTCGGCTTCGGCACGCTGCAGCAGAACTTCCTCGAGACCTCCAACGTCAACATCGTGTCGGAGATCACCGACCTCATCACCGCCCAGCGCACCTATGAGATCAACTCCAAAGTGATCCAGGCGTCGGACGACATGATGGGGACGATCTCGCAGATCCGGTAAGGAGGCCTCGTCATGACTCGCATCCGTCCGCTCGCCATCGCCTTGCTCGCCGCCGCCTGGGTCTGGCAGCCGTTGCAGCCCGCGTTCGCCGGAGAGGCCGCGCTGGCATACAGCGACATGCTTACGTTGCGCGACCGCATCATGGTCGACGACGACGTGGTGCGGCTTGGCGACCTGTTCCAGGAGCAGCTCAGCGACGGCGACGTCGCGGTGGCGCAGGCGCCGAAGGCCGGCCAGACGCTGACGCTCGATGCCCGCTTCCTGCAGCAGGTGGCGCGCGCCTATCGCCTGTCGTGGAAACCGTCGAAGTTCCAGAAGGTCACCATCGGCCGCATGAGCCAGCGCGTCACCGCCCCGATGGTGCGCGAGGCCATCGCCGTCGCGGTGCAGGAGCGCATGGGCTCCGCCAGCGACCTCGACGTCGCGCTCGACGGCGGCGACCTCGAGCTCGACCTGCCGACCGATGTCGAGAACTCGGTCGCGGTCAGCGCGATCAACTTCGACCCGCACTCCAACCGCTTCGCCGCGATCCTGGTGGCGCCGGCGGATGGCCCGCCGATCATCCAGCGCAACGTGTTCGGCACCGTCTACGAGATGGCGCAGATCCCGGTGCCGAAGCGGCTGATCAGCGCCGGCGACATCATCGCCGCCGGCGACCTTGAATGGCAAGCCGTGCACCTGACGCGCCTCTCCGGCAACAGCCTGACCGACGCCGAGCAGCTGGTCGGCCGCATGGCCAAGCGGCCGCTGAAGGCCGGCCAGATCCTGCGCCAGAGCGACATCGCGGTTTCGCCGGTGATCCACAAGAACGACCTGATCCGCCTGGTGGTGAAGACCGGCCAGATGACCTTGAGCGTGCAGGGCAAGGCCTTGCAGGACGCGGCGCTCGGCCAGACCGTGCGCGTCATGAACGTCAACAGCAACCGCCAACTCAGCGGCACCGTGATCGACGCCGGCACCGTCGCCATCGGCTTCGAAGCCGTGGCCATCAACTGAGGAAGAAACCATGCCCAGGAAATACTTGAAGATCGCCGCCACGGTCGGCCTTTCGCTCAGCGTGATCGGCTGCGGCAACACCCTCGAGCGGATCGCGCGCGTCGGCCAGGAGCCGCAGATGGCGTCGATCGAGAACCCGACCGCCACGGAGCTTTACAAACCGGTCAGCCTGCCGATGCCGGAGCCGCTGAGCGACCTGCGCCAGCCGGCCTCGCTGTGGCGCCAGGGCTCGCGCGCCTTCTTCAAGGACCAGCGCGCCGGCCGCGTCGGCGACATCCTCACCGTGGTGATCGAGATCGACGACGAGGCAGAGCTCGACAACTCGACCTCGCGCTCGCGCACCGCCGACGAGAGCGCCGGCCTCGACAACCTGCTGGGCTACGAGAGCCGCATCAACAACATCTTCGACGGCGACGCCATCCCGACCGACCTCGTCAATGCCGACAGCGACAGCGCCAGCACCGGCACCGGCTCGACCGCGCGCGAGGAAGAGATCGACCTGCGCATGGCCGCGGTCGTCACCCAGATCATGCCCAACGGCAACCTGGTGATCCAGGGCAGCCAGCAGGTGCGGGTGAACTACGAGCTGCGCGATTTGTCGGTGAAGGGCGTGATCCGGCCCGAGGACATCACCTCGCTCAACGAGGTCCCGTACGACAAGATCGCCGAAGCCCGCATTGCCTACGGCGGCGAAGGCACCATCAGCGACATCCAGCAGCCGCGCTA
>DATFDU010000136.1:0-9685 GCA_035251915.1 Dongiaceae bacterium
CAAGGGCATGAGCGTGCTGCGCACCAACGCGCGCGGCGACATGTATGCCGAGATCGTGGTCGAGACCCCGGTCAACCTCAGCAAGAAGCAGAAGGAGCTGCTCCAGCAGTTCCAGGACGAGGGCAAGACGCACGGCAGCTCGTCGCCGGAGGCGGACAGCTTCTTCCAGCGGGTGAAGGAGTTCTTCGGCAAGGAAGAGGGCTAACGCGCCTCTGGGCGGCCGTTGCACGTGTTTTCCTTTGCCTCGCGTTGACGCTCTTTCTAGATTGCTCTTTGCGGCAGCCGAGAAGGGGTCCGCTTTGCCCGTCAGCAAATCGAAGCGCAAGAAGAAGCGTCATTCGCTGCCGCGGCATGCGTCGGAACCCGCGCTCCGCCATGAACGTCCGGATGAGTTTCCGGTCGATATCGAGGATTTGGATTCGGCATTGGCCGCCGAACTCGATACCGAGGCTGCAATTGTCGACCTGGAGCGCGCTGGAAGAGGATTCCGGCCGGCGACATTGGCGGCGGCTGAGAAGATCGTGCTGGAGGCGCTCGGCGCACAGCAAAAGGGCCAATGGCTCGATCTGGCGGCGCGCGCGTTGCAGATCTGCCCCTGGTGCGGCGATGCCTATGGGCTGCTGGCGATGGCGGCCGGCAGCCATCCACAGATGGCGCTCCACTTCCGCCGGCTGGCGATGGCGGCGGCCGAGTTCGCACTCGATGCCGATTGGGGCCAAGACCTGCGCAAGGCCTATGCGGGCGACTACTGGAGCCATGCGGCAACCCGCGCCTATATGCGCGCCGCCC
Organism: Dongiaceae bacterium; assembly: GCA_035251915.1. GTDB lineage: Bacteria > Pseudomonadota > Alphaproteobacteria > Dongiales > Dongiaceae > Dongia_A. The sequence continues at coordinate 790 of DATFDU010000136.1, forward strand.
TGGGCCTTGCGGACCTGCTTTCGAAGATGGGAGAGCTTGAAGCGGCGGCGGAACAGTATGAGGCGCTGCTGCAGCTCAATACGACGGACCACCAGGGCGTACGCTACGTGCTGGCGAACTGCCTCTTGATGCTCGGGCAGGATCAGCGGCTGGCCGATCTGCTTGCGGGATACGGGAATCAGGACTCGACCTTCGTCGCGTTCAACCGGACGCTGCTCGCATTCCGGCGCGTCGGCGATGCGCCCGAGAGCCGTGCCATGCTGGCTGACGCGGTGAAGGCGAATCCGCATGTGATGAAATATCTCGTGGAGGATCGCGCGCTGCCGCCGGCCGAAATCGCGATCTACGAGCCGGGCACCGAGAATGAAGCGACGTTCTACGTCGAGTGTGCGGCGGAGGGCTGGCGCGCGACCCCGGGTGTGATCGCGTGGTTGCGCCGCTGCAGGGCTGACCGGCGCTGAGCTCGGCGGCGCGGGAAGTGCCAGCGAGAGCATACCGCGCAGCGCCTTTCGGCCTTTGCGCCGGCGCAGGACTCTGGCTAGGCTCGGACTCCCGAATCGCCGAGGTGCAACATGCCTGTCAGCAAAAGCACGCGTGCCAACAAGCGACGGCCGGCCAACGTGCCGCCATCCGGTCCGATTCCCGGGCTTGACGCCCTCCAGGACCAAGGGGCCATGCGGCAGCTTGACACCGCCGCGGCCATCGACGCGCTGTTCGCGGCCGGGAAGCGCGTGCCGCTCGACCGGCTCTGGGAGGCGCAGGAACTTACCTTCGACGCCTATGATACGCCCAGCGCGCGCCGCCGCGTCGAGGTGGTCAAGCAGGCGTTGGCGCGGCATCCGTGGTGCGGCGACGCCTATGGCATCCTGGCAGCGGAAGCCCCGCCGGACACCGCCTTCGCCATCCACCTGTGGCGTCTGGCCGGCGCTGCCGCCGAGTTCGCGATCAAGGCCGAGCTCGGCGAAGACGCGTTCGAGACGTGCGAGGGCGAATTCTGGGGCCTTCTGGAAACAAGGCCCTACATGCGTGCCCGCGCCGGGCTCTCCAACGCCCTGTGGCGGCGCGGCGAGTGCGAGGCCGCGGTGGCGATCGACCTCGAGCTGCTGCGCCTCAACCCCAACGACAACCAGGGCGCGCGGTATGTCGTGGCCGACCGCCTGCTGGTGCTGGGCCGGGACCAGGATCTGGAGCGGCTGTTCAAGGCCTACCGGAACGACGGCAGCGCGTTCCTCACCTACAGCCGGGCGCTCTGGTGCTTCCGCAGGGAGAGCGATAGCGCTGAGAGCCGTAAGCTTCTGACCAAGGCGCTCGCATCCAACCGCCATGTTCCGGACTATCTGCTCGGCCGCAAGCCGCTGCCGAAAACCGAGCTGGAGTACTACGAGCCCGGCAGGGACAGCGAAGCCGTCCACTATGTCGAGACCGGCATGGAGGCCTGGCGCGCCATACCCGGCGCGCTCGACTGGCTCGGCGAGCGGGTGGCGGGAGCCAAGCCTGGCAAGCGCCGAGCACGCATCCGGTCAACCACCGCGCCGGAACCTCAGAGTTGAAGGACTTGCTGCCTATCTCATTAGACTTAATCAATTTTTTACCCGTCGTTAACTGACTCGACCCTAGCTTTCGCCTTTCGGCCAGCGCCTTGGCCGTGCGCCTCCATGCGCGCGTCCTCGGTGGGGAAAATAGGGCGATTGATGGGCGAAGCCGCCAACAAGGGCAGCGATCCGGCGATGCACGGAGCCAGCGCATGAGCGCTGGGCTCGATCCGTCCATGACGCCGCGCGCCGCCAATTCCGATACGCCAGTCGTCGCGCCGTCCAGTGCGCCCAGTGCCGCGCCGAAATCGTCCGTGCTGTCGTGGCGCCTGCTGGTGATCGGTGGGTGGGCGCTGTTCATCGGCGGCTTCGCGTTCGGCCAGCCCGCTGACGTGACGTCGCGCCACTGGTGGGCCGATGGCGCCTGGACCATCACCTATCTCGCCACCACGTTGCTCAGCCTGTGGGCCGCCACCACGCTCAAGGGCCGCGACCGCATGGCGTGGGGCTTCTTCGCGGCGGCCTCCGGTTCGTGGCTCATCGCGCAGCTGATCTGGGACTACTACGAGCTGCTGGCCGATATCGCGACGCCATTCCCCGCGCTGTCCGATCTGTTCTATCTGCTGTTCGCGCCGCTCTATGCGGTCGGCCTGATGTTCTTCGGCGAGAAGCCGAAGGGCGCCTCGATCGGCCCCAAGCTGGTGAGCCAGCTGGTGATGATCGGCGCCGCGGTCTATGCCGCGGTCGGGCTGCATGTCAGCGAGGCGATCGCGCTGAGCGTGGACGGCCCGCTCTATCTCGCGACCGCGGTCGCCTATCCGCTGTTCTACGACGCCGCGTTCCTGATGGGCGTGCTGTCGCTGTGCCTCTACGTCTGGGGGCCGAAGCGCTTCGTGCTGACGCTGCTGGTCATCGGCCTCGCCTGCCACGCATCGGCGGCGACGCTGTACGGCCTCAGCCTGCTGGGGCGCGCATACGAGGTCGGCCAGGCCTACGACTTCCTGTGGCTGCTGGGCGGCGCCTTCCAGTTCTGGGCTGCTGCCGAGCACATCCACCAGGCGCGCAACCGTGTCGGCGAGGAGCCGCTCGGAGAGCAGGTCCTGATCGCAGCTTATAGCCGCGCGCGCCGTCTGGAGCCGCTGGTGCCGGCGCTCGGCATCGTGGTGATCTCGCTCACCCTGGCACTGGACGCCGATGGCCTCTCCCGCATCGAGGCCCTGATGGTGCTGACGCCGGCCTGCTTCGTGTTCGCGATCGCGGTGGCGGTGGCGGAGGGCTGGAGCTGGCGCATCGAGGACGGCCTGCGCCGCGCCGCCGCCGATTCCGCGCTGAAGGCGAAGCGCTCGGAGAGCCGCCTCGCCGCCATGCTGGAGATCGCGCCCACCGCCATCATCGCGATCGACCAGAACCACGCGATCCGCCTGTGCAGCAGGGGCGCCGCCAAGCTGTTCGGCTACGCCGCGCAGGAAACCATCGGGCTGCCGATGACGCTGCTGTTCAACGACGAGCGTGCGCCCGGCGGCGCTGCGAGCGGCGGCGCGCCGCTGACGCCGGAGGAGATCATCCAGCGCCTGCGCCGCGGCGAGATCAAGGGCCGCACGCAATCGGGCACGCAGTTCCCGCTGGAAGGGGAATCCTACCAGCTGGCCGATGGGGGCGAAGGCGCGCTCACCATCATGATGATGACCGACGCGACCGAGCGGCGCCACCAGGAGCGCGCGCTGCGCCACGCCAAGGAATCGGCCGAGGCGGCCAACCGCGCCAAGACCCAGTTCCTCGCCAACATGAGCCACGAGCTGCGCACGCCGCTCAACGCCATCATCGGCTTCTCCGAGGTGATCTCGAACAAGCTGTTCGGCGAGCTCAACCAGCGCTACACCGATTATGCCGGCGACATCGTGGCCAGCGGCCGCCACCTGCTCGGCCTCATCAACGACATTCTCGATCTTTCCAAGATCGATCTCGGCCAGGCGACCTTGAGCGAGGGCGAAGTCGACCTCGCCCGCTGCGTCCATTCCTGCCAGCGCCTGATGTTCGAGCGGGCCGAGCGCGGCGGCGTGCATGTCCAGGTGGTGCTGCCGGCGACCCTGCCGCTGCTGTGGGCGGATGAGACCAAGGTGAAGCAGATCACGCTCAACCTGCTGTCGAACGCGGTCAAGTTCACCGAGCGCGGCGGGCGGGTCACCATCGGCGCCGCCGTGATGACCGACGGCGGGCTCTCGCTTTCGGTCATCGACACCGGCATCGGCATGCGCTCCGAGGACATCCCGAAGGCGATGACGCCGTTCGGCCAGCTGGAGAGCACGTTCGAGCGCCGCTTCGAAGGCACCGGCCTCGGCCTGCCGCTGGTGCAGCGCCTGGTCGAGCTGCATGGCGCCGAGTTCCGCCTGGAAAGCCACCCCGGCAAGGGCACCAAGGCGGAGGTGCGCTTTCCGCGCAGCCGTGTGATCGGCGCGGCCATCCTGCCGATGGACCGCTCCGCCGACCGCAAGCCCGGCAGCGGCCGCAAAATCGCCACCAACTAGATCCGACCCGACGGCCGGCCGGGTCGCCGCTCCAACCCCGGCGGCCCCTGGTGCCGCCCGCTTGTTGCCCTTTCGCCGTCAACCCGACTACAGTTGCAGGCAGCGTTAACTTTTGCGACTCGCGGGGAACGGGGATGATTACCAAGAAGGCCGGCAAGCCCGCCGTCAAAACCGCGGCCAAGCCTGCAGCCAAGGCCGGCGCCAAGGCGCTGCAGAAAAAGCCTATCGACTTGAAATCGCCGGAGAAATCTGCGGCGAAGCCGGCCGTCAAGGCGGCTCCGGCGGCAGCGCCCGCGCCGGCCGCGTCGACACCCCGCAGTCCGGCAGCGCCGGCCGCCAAACCGGTAACCCGTCCGGCCCCAAGTCCCGCACCGGTCAAGACCAAGCGTCCGAGCAACGGGGCGGTCAAGGTGGGAGTCGTCGGCTGCGCCGGGCGGATGGGCCAGATGCTGCTGAAGATGCTGATCAACGCTCCCGGCATCGTGGTGGTGGGCGGGACCGAGCGGCGCGGCTCGATCGCCCTCGGCCAGGACATCGGCGCCCTGGCGGGGGCCGACCCGCTCGGCATCTCGGTCGGCGACGACCCCTCGCTGCTGTTCGATGCCTCGGACGTGGTGGTGGATTTTACCAACCCGACCGCGACCGTGAGCCATGCCCAGATGGCGGCGCGCACCGGCTGCGCCCTGGTGATCGGCACCACCGGCTTCGACAACGACCAGCTGAACAGCCTCTACCGCGCGGCGCAACGGGCGCCGATCGTTCTGGCCGCCAACATGAGCCTCGGCATCAACCTGCTGCAGCAGGTGGTGGAGGAGGTCGCCCGCATCCTCGACACCGACTGGGACATCGAGATCGTGGAGATGCATCACCGCGCCAAGATCGATGCGCCCTCGGGCACCGCGCTGGCGCTCGGCGAAGCGGCGGCGCGCGGCCGCGGCCAGAACCTGCGCCGCATCTCCCGCCGCTCGCGCGATGGGCAGGTCGGCCCGCGGATCAAGGGCGAGATCGGCTTTGCCGCCTTGCGCGGCGGCGACGTGGTCGGCGACCACACCGTGATCTTTGCCGCCGACGGCGAACGGGTCGAGATCACCCACCGCGCCGGCAGCCGCGAGATCTTCGCGCGCGGCGCGGTCAAGTCCGTGCTGTGGGCGGCGGGCAAGAAGCCGGGGCTCTATTCGATGCGGGACGTGCTCGGCTTCAGCGTCCAGGGGCCGCAGGCGACAAGTACGCCTCAGGGATAGCGCCGCGACGATCTTAAGGAAGATTGACAAGCGTTGCGAAGACGGCGGCGCTGGTCTTTTCTTGTTTCCCCCTCCCCCGCGGCAGCGATACAATTGGCGCCACGACGGGCCTTAGATCGTACGTCTCCCTTCCTTCACGGGCCGACTGCTTCGTCAGACGAAGGCGATTCCAACCATCAAGGGATAGGCGACCAGCGGCATGAATGCCGCGGAATGCGCTCGCGTTGCGAGCGCCGAGGGAGGCCTACCATGGCGCACTACATTGGGGTGTTTGTGCCACTCGAAGCCGGAGGATGGCGCGGGTTGATTCCAGACGTTCCGGCCTGTGAAGCGGATGGAGCGAGTCTCGATCTCGCCGTGTCGCACGCCGCCAGCGCATTGACGCAGCACGTCGCTATGCTGAATGGGCACGCGGACGGACTGCCGCTGCCGCGGGACTTGACCGCGATCAAGGCCGACCCGGAATGGGCGTCGGCTCACGCGATCGACTGGTCCACCGCCGTCGTCACGATGATCCGGTTGCCGCAATAGACATCGGCAGGTCTCAAGTCGGCGCGCGCACGAGGCGCGGTTTCAGCCAGCGCGCGAGCGCGAGGCCGCTGAGGATCAGCACCAGCGCGGCCAGCGCGTTCCAGCTCGGCTTCTCGCCGGCGAGGAAAAAGCCCCAGCCGACGCCCATCAGCGGCACCAGGTAGTTGTTGAACGAGCCGAAGCCGGCGCCGACCCTCCGCAGCAGCAGGAAGAACAGCAGGTTGCCGGCGCCGGTCGACAGCAGGCCGAGCCATGCCACGGAGAACCACGCCTTGCCATCGGGCGAGACGGTCCAGGGCTGGTCGATGACGAGCCAGAGCGGGATCAGCGGGATGAGGCCGGCGAGCAGGATGGTGCCGACCAGCATCTCCGAGCCGAGCGCTGGAAGGCGCTTGGCGTAGATGCCGTAGAGCGAATAGGAGAGCGCGCCGGCCAGGATCACGATCTGGCCGATCACGACGTCGCCCAGGCCCTTGAGCGCATCGACCCCGACCAGCGCCAGCACGCCGGCGAAGCCGCAGAGGCACCCCAGCGCCTTGCCGAGGGTCATCGGCTCGTCGTGGGTGAGGAAATGCGCCAGCACGATGACGAAGCTCGGGATCGTCGCCATCAGGATCGCGGCGAGGTTGGAGGGCGTATATTGCTCGCCCCACGCGATCAGGAAGAACGGCAGCGCATTGCCGATGATGCCGAGGAACACCATGCGGCCCCAGAGGCCGAGGTCGCGTGGCAGCGCCTGGCCCTTGGCGCGCGCGATGATCAGCAGCATCGCCGCGCCGATGGCGATGCGGCCGACTGCGAGCGACAGCGGCGGCAGGGTCGCCACCGCCTCCTTGATGAAATAGAACGACGAGCCCCAGGTCAGCGCCAGCAACAGCAGGAGACCGAAGTCGGCCGCGCCCGGCGGCCGCAGGGTGGTGGTGGGTTGAGTCATGACACTCTAGGCGGTGCGCCAGCGTGAGAGGACCGTTTGAAGCTCCTGTGCGAACTGGCGGCGCTCGCCCGCGCCGAGGAAGGCGCCGATCTCCACCGCCCGGCCGTGCGAGCGCAGCAGCAAGGCCGGATCCTCGAAGCCGCGCTCCTTCAGCACCACCTGGAGCCAATAGGGCTCGAAGCTGCTCTCGGCGACCCGGCCCTTGGCATCGATCTGCTGCAAGACCAGGCGGTCGGCATAAAGCCGGATGCGCTCGGCCCGGCGGTCGCCGCGGAAGTGGGTGCGCACGAGCCACCAGAACAGCAGCCACTCCGCGCCGAGGAACCCGAAGATCGGCCAGGCGCCCAGCACCAGGAACAGCCCGCCCCACAGCGAGACGATCACCATGGTGCCGATCGTCAGGATGAGGAACCCGCGCTCGCTGAGCGAGCGGTGCGGATAGAGCAGGGCCTCGAACAGCAGGCGCTCGACCGGCTGCTCCGGGCCCGCCGATTCCGGCGATTTGTCCATTTCGTGTTCCATGACCCGCAGTATAGAGTCTTGCCCCGCTGCATCAACGTTTCTGGGGCAGGGCCTTGGCGAAGCTGAAGCCGGAGGAGATCGAGAAATTCTATGCCGCGCTGGCGAAGGCAAATCCCGATCCGCGCGGCGAGCTCGACTACATCAACCCCTACACCCTGCTGGTCGCCGTGGTCCTGAGCGCACAGGCAACCGACGCCTCCGTCAACAAGGCGACCGAACCGCTGTTCAGAGTCGCTGATAGCCCGGAAAAGATGCTGAAGCTCGGCGAAGCGAAGCTCAAGGACTACATCAAGACCATCGGCCTCTATAACATGAAGGCCAAGAACGTGATCGCGCTGTCGCGGATTCTCATCGATGAGTTCGGCGGCAAGATCCCCGAGGACCGTGAGACCCTGCAGACGCTGCCGGGCGTGGGCAGGAAGACCGCGAACGTCGTGCTCAACATCGCGTTCGGGCAATCCACCATCGCGGTCGACACCCACATCTTCCGGGTCGGCAATCGCACCGGCCTCGCGCCCGGGAAGGACGTGGTGGCGGTCGAGCAGCAGCTGGAGAAGCGCACGCCGGAGAAATACAAGCGCAACGCCCATCACTGGCTGATCCTGCACGGCCGCTACGTGTGCAAGGCGAGGAAGCCCGAATGCCCGCGCTGCGTGGTGAGCGAGATCTGCGCCTTTCCGGCGAAGACGGTGCTGGGCGGCGTGGCAGTCAGAAGTCAGAAGACAGAAGTCAGAAGACAGACGTCAAAGTGAACGCGTTTGACTCGACTTCCAGCTTGGCCTCAGAAGGACGGGCCGTTAGGACCGTCCCCGCCTGCCGGCGCGCCGTGATCGTGATCGCGGCCTTCGGCGCCGTTGCCCTTGCCGCCTTCACCGTTCTTCATGGGGATCGGCGGTGGCGGCGGATCGCCATCGAGCACCTGGAGCACGTAGATGACCGGCATCGGAGTGGGCGTCGGCTCGCAGTCGCGCAGCAGGTGCTGCTCGCCGGGCGAGATCCCGCTGATGCAGGAGAGGTTCCTGGCCTCGGCCGGCGTTGCGCCGTAGCTCGATGATCCAAGGCCGGCCAGCACGGCCAGCATCACGATGTTCGTGCGCATGATCGCCTCCAACAATCGAACGGTCGATGCCGTCAGAACATTGGTGGCCGGCTTAGGGTCAGCGGTTTGTGATGCGGATCACAACGGTGAGAGCCGGTTTCACCCGATGCTCATGACGCCGCTTCCCGGCAAGCCATGTGCGCGCGGACATCGACGCGCCACGCGCTGGCGAATGAGACCGTGCTGAAGCGCACGGCGCGTGCCGTGTCGGCGAGGCTTTCGGGGAGCAGATCGAGTGTGATGGGCCGATACGGTAGGGCCACCAGCTCGTACTCGTCGATACACTGCTCGGTGCGGTGGACGTCGCTCCAGTCGTACACGAACATGCCGCGTTCGGCCAAGGCGACGAAGCGATCCGATCGCGGCGCCCGCACGCGAAGATCGATATCGGATGCTTTGGGCAGTTCGAGGATCGTTTTCTCGAGATCGTCGAGAGGGTAAGCGGGGAGCAGCACCTGCGCCGGGATCGGGCCGCTCCCGCCGGTCACGAAGACGCCCAGCTGGCCGATCCG
>DATFDU010000137.1:0-3390 GCA_035251915.1 Dongiaceae bacterium
CCTTCATCGGCCTCGAGGAGAGCCTGAAGAAGGAGATCGAGGCGTTGGGCGGCATGCCCGAGGTCAACGGCATCGTGCTCGACCTGCGCAACAACCCCGGCGGCCTGCTGACCCAGGCGATCAAGGTCTCGGACGCCTTCCTCGACAAAGGCGAGATCGTCTCGACCCGCGGCCGGCGTTCGGAAGAGGGCCAGCGCTACAACGCGCGGCGCGGCGACCTGGCGGACGGCAAGCCGATGATCGTGCTGATCAACGGCGGCTCGGCCTCGGCCTCGGAGATCGTGGCCGGCGCGCTGCAGGACCAGGGCCGATCGATCGTGCTCGGCACCAAGTCGTTCGGCAAGGGCTCGGTGCAGTCGATCATCCCGATCCCGAACCACGGCGCCATCCGCCTCACCACCGCGCGCTACTACACGCCGTCCGGCCGCTCGATCCAGGCCAAGGGCATCGAGCCGGACATCGAGGTGCAGCAGGCCAAGGTCGAGGCCTTGGGACCGGAGCGCGGCACCCACGAGGCCGACCTGCGCGGCGCACTCTCCAACCCGGACGACAAGGAGAGCCCGTCGGAGCAGATGCCGGCGGAGACCCAGGGCGTCGAGGCGCCGGCCGAGAAGCCGGCCGAGGACACGGCCGCAAAGGAAGAGGACAAGCCGGAAGACAAGGAAGCCTTCGTCGGCTCGGAGCGGCAGCAGATCGCCCGTCCGTCCGAGGATTATCAGCTGGCCCGCGCGCTCGATCTGCTACGCGGCCTGTCGCTGCTGCAGAAGCAAGCGGCGAAATAGCAGGCAGCGCGTCCGTTGCGTTCATCGGGGTCGCCACAGTCCATCTTCGGGCTGTTAGGCGGCCCCGGTTTTCTTGTGGTGTGCCTGCTCATCGTCTTCATCGTCGGGGCGATCGCCTATCTCGCGCTGAGCGGCGGACACGGCACGGCGGGCGGCGCCACCGTCAGCCTGCCCGGCAACACGGTCCCGCCGATGCTGGAGTCCAGCACCGCCGCCGGCGGCACGCAGCTGCAGTCCATGCCGGCCGCGCCGGTCGCCAAGGAAATCTCGGTCGGATTCGCGATCGAGGAAGACCTCTCCCCGACCGAGCTGCTTGCGAAGTATCCGCCCGATCCGAACGCTGCGCTGGCTGAGGGCGACGGAAACCTGCCGGCCTGGCAGCGATTCGGGCGGCAGAGCACGGTTTCGCTGCAAGCGCCGCGCGTTGCGCTGCTCATCACCGGGCTTGGGCGCGATCGCATCGACACGGTGCGCGCGATCACCGGAACACCGCCCGAGACCAGCCTCAGCTTCGCGGCCGACGCGCCGGAGCTGTCCGCATGGATCTCCGCAGCACGCGTCCATGGCCATGAAGCGCTGCTGGACCTGCCGCTCGATCGGCCGACGGATCCCGATGGCCTCGCGGTCGGCCGGCCGGCGGAGGAGAATCTGCGCCGGCTGGACGCGATGCTGGAACGCGCGCCGATGGTGGCCGGATTGGCCGTCAGCGGCAGCGAGGCTTTCCTGGCGGACGCCGCTGCCTTGCAGCCGATCCTGGCGCGCGCGCAGGAGCTGGGCCTGGCGGTGATCGGGCTGCCCGTGACGGCGCCCCTCACCGTCGCGGCGGACGAGCGGATCGTGAGCGATGCGACGCAAACCGCCATCGGCCGCTCGATCGAGACCATCATGGGGCTGGCGCAGCGCCGCGGGGCGGCCCTGGGCGCGGTGGACTCCACCAGCGCTGCGACCCTGTTCCCGGCCTGGCGGCGCGCCTTGGTCGGTCGCGATGAAATTTCACTTGTGCCGGTGACCGCCCTGGTTGAAGAGTAGACGCATCGGTTTCCTTTGAATTGTCGTTCAATGAAGTACGACAGCGCGCCTTCGAGCGCACATTTGAGCGCAGAGCAGATCGCCCAGCTGCCATATCGTCCGGGCGTCGGCATCATGCTGGTCAATCAGAAGGGCCAGGTGTTCGTGGCGCAGCGCATCGACAATCCCGGCCCAGCCTGGCAGATGCCGCAGGGCGGCATCGACAAGCGCGAGGAGCCGCTGCAGGCGGCGTGGCGCGAGATGCGCGAGGAGATCGGCACCGACCGTGCGCGCTTCATCGGCGAGAGCAAGGATTGGCTGCAATACGACCTGCCGGCCGAGCTGGTGCCGCAGATCTGGAAGGGCCGGTTCCGCGGGCAGCGCCAGAAATGGTTCGCATTCCGCTTCCTCGGCACCGACCGCGACATCAACATCGCGACCGAGCATCCCGAGTTCTCGTCCTGGCGCTGGGCCGATCTCAAGGAACTGTCGGGCCTGATCGTGCCTTTCAAGCGCAAGCTGTATGACGACCTGGTCGCCGAATTCGCGCCCTTGATCAAGCGCTAGACTCGAGCGGCCGGCGCCGCTACCAAGACCCATACCTCAACAGGAGACCATCATGGCCAAGCTCAAGGTCCACGACATCGCGCCGGACAAGCTGAAGACCCTCACCAAGGCGGTGATGTCGACCGACCGCGGCGACATCACGATCGAGTTCTATCCCGACGTGGCGCCCAACACCGTCGCCAATTTCTACACGCTGGCCAAGGACGGCTATTATGACGGGCTCAAGTTCCACCGCGTCATCCCCGGCTTCGTGGCCCAGGGCGGCTGCCCGCAGGGCACCGGTTCCGGCGGGCCCGGCTGGGAGATCGCGTGCGAGCTGAAGGGCAACCCGCACAGGCACCTCGAAGGCTCGCTCTCCATGGCGCACCGCGGCCGCGACACCGGCGGCTCGCAGTTCTTCCTGGTACTGGAGCCGCAGCCGCACCTCGACAACAATCACACCGTGTTCGGCAAGGTGACCGACGGGCTCGAGGCCATGCACGCGCTGCAGCAGGGCGACAAGATCAAGAGCGTGAAGTTCGCGGAATAGCCGCTCCTTAGTGCAACAGCACCGCGCCCAACGCCACCATCGCGACTGCGGCGTAGCGCCGGGGGTGGAAGTGCTCTTTCAGGATGAGGGCGCTGAAGACAGCGGCGAAGATCACGCTGGTCTCGCGCAGCGCCGCCACCTGCGCCATGTAGGCCTGGCTCATGGCATAGATCGCGATGCCGTAGGCCGTCATCGACAGCGCGCCGCCGATCGCGCCGACCTTCCAATGCTTCGCCGCCAGCGGCAGCAGGGCGCGGCCGCGCAGATAGATGCAGGCGATCAGGATCAGCGGCGTGTCGAGCACGAACAGCCAGACGATGTAGCCGTATTTGTCGCCGGCAAGCCGCACGCCCTGCCCGTCGCACAAGGTGTAGCCCATGATGGTGAGGCCGGTGAGCAGGCCGAAGATCACCGGCCGCCACTTGTGCTCGCGGTCGTGCGCCCGGTCGATGGCGAGGCTGAAAATGCCGGCGGAGATCGCCGCCACGCCCAGCATCTCGGTGG
>DATFDU010000138.1:0-2339 GCA_035251915.1 Dongiaceae bacterium
CGATCAGCGGCTTGTCCTTCGGGAATGTGCGCCCGGCGATCCACGCTTGCGCCTCCGCGATCGCCGGCTCGGCAACGCCGGCCAGCAGCGTGTTGACGCGGTAGTTGGGTGCGGTGGTCACGAGTGCACCGCCGTCACGCACCCCATTTCTGTCATCCCGGCCAAGCGAAGCGCGAGCCGGGACCTATGCGGCATCGCCGCGATGCTGACAGATCGCATGGGTCCCGGGTCGCGCAGCTTCGCTGCTCGCCCGGGATGACACAAATGGGGTAAGCAACGGCGAGTCCTTATCACGACTGCAATTCCTTGATCCCCTCGTACAGCGTCAGCGCCTCCGGGTTGGCGAGCGCCTCTTTGTTCTTCACCGGCCGCCCGTGCACGACGTCGCGCACGGCGAGCTCGACGATCTTGCCGGACTTGGTGCGCGGGATGTCGGCGACCTGGACGATCCTGGCCGGCACGTGGCGCGGCGTGGTGTTCGCCCGGATCTGTTTCTTGATCTTGTCCTTCAGCGCGTCATCCAGTTTCACGCCGTCGCGCAGGCGCACGAACAGCACCACGCGCACGTCGTTGTCCCAGTCCTGGCCGATGACGATGCTCTCCACCACCTCCGGCAGCTGCTCGACCTGGCGATAGATCTCCGCCGTGCCGATGCGCACGCCGCCGGGATTGAGCACGGCGTCGGAGCGGCCGTACACGACGATGCCGCCATGCTCGGTCAGCTCGACATAGTCGCCGTGGCGCCAGATGTTGGGATAGGTCTCGAAATAGGCCGCCTTGTAGCGCTTGCCGTCGGGATCGTCCCAGAAGCCGACCGGCATGGAAGGGAACGGCGCGGCGCAGACCAGCTCGCCCTTCTCGCCCGTCACCGGCTTGCCGTTGTCGTCCCACACCTCGACCTTCATGCCGAGGCCGCGCATCTGGATCTCGCCGCGCCACACCGGGCCGGTCGGGTTGCCGAGCATGAAGCAGGAGACGATGTCGGTGCCGCCGGAGATCGACGACAGGCACACATCCTTCTTCACATGCTGGTAGACCCAGTCGAACCCTTCCGGCGCCAGCGGCGAGCCGGTCGAGGTGATCATGCGCACGGTCGCGAGATCGTTGGTGCGGATCGGGTCCAGCCCCTGCTTGGCGCAGGCGTCGATATATTTGGCCGAAGTGCCGAACAAGGTGCAGCGCTCGGCTTCGGCATAGTCGTAGAGGATGTTGCCGCCGGCCGCGAACGGCGAGCCGTCGTACAGCAGCAGCGTCGCGTTCGATGCGAGGCCGGAGATCAGCCAGTTCCACATCATCCAGCCGCAGGTGGTGAAATAGAACACACGGTCGTGCGGCCGCACGTCGCCATGCAGGCGATGCTCCTTCAAGTGCTGCAACAAGGTGCCGCCCTGGCCGTGCACGATGCATTTCGGCACGCCGGTGGTGCCGCTGGAATACATGATGAACAGTGGATGGTTGAACGGCACGCGCTCATATGCAATGGCGCCGCCCGGATAGCCGGCCAGCGCCTCGGGCAGCAGCTTGCCCTTGGGCAGCCTGGAAAGGTCCGGCTTGTCGCTGAGATACGGAACCACCAGGATCTGCTGCAGGCTCGGCAGCTGTGCGGAGAACTCCGCGACCCGCGCGATCGAATCGAACTGCTTGCCGCCGTACCAGTAGCCGTCGGCGGTGATCAGCACCTTGGGCTCGATCTGGCCGAAGCGGTCGAGCACGCCCCGCACGCCGAAATCCGGCGAGCAGGACGACCAGATGCAGCCGATCGCCGCGGCCGCCAGCGCGCCGATCACTGCCTCCGGGGCGTTCGGCACGAAGCCGGCGACCCGGTCGCCCGGCTTCAGCCCGAGCGCGCGCAGATGCTGCGAAAGACGGCTGACCCGGTCGTGTAGCTCGGCGTGGGAGATCCGGCGCTTCACCTTGTCCTCGCCCCAGAACACGATGGCATCGCCCTCGCCGCCGTCTTGCGAGAAGCGCAGCATGTTCTCGGCATAGTTCAGGCGGCCATCGGGGAAGAACTGCGCGCCCGGCATCTTGCCGCGGTCCTTCAGCGTGACCGCCCCGGTCTCCCCGATCACGTCGCAGAAGCGCCAGAGCGTCAGCCAGAAGCGCTCGATGTCGTCGACCGACCAGCGCCAAAGCGCGTCGGTATCAGGCAACTCCACCGACCAGTCGCGCGCCACCCTGGCGCGGAACTTCGCCATGTTCGACTCGGCGATCGCAGCGGGCGACGGCCGCCACAGCGGTTGATCCATAGGCGAGACAGTCCTCCCTTCGCGAAGCCCCTTGCACGTGCCGCATGACCACAATTCCGGCTCGGCAATGGCGGCGACGCACCTTTCTCT
>DATFDU010000139.1:0-6263 GCA_035251915.1 Dongiaceae bacterium
GCGGCGAAGATCGCCGCGCTTTCCATCATCATCGCCGCGGTCAACATCGCCTGGCTGCTCATGGGCGCGGCGCTGACGCGGTATTTCCGGGAGCCGCGCAGCAACCGCATCATCAACGTGACATTCGCTGCGCTGCTGATCGCCTCGGTCGGCGCCGCGCTACTTTTCTGAGGGGAGCCCGAACACCGCCCGGAAGTCCTGATGCACCGCATCCAGCCGGTCCTGGATCAAACCCTTGAGGCACGGGAAGTCGGGGCAGTCGGCGACTTTCGCCAGGTGCCGCTCGGTCGGCGCGCGCAGCTTGCCTTCATCCACCTGTTCTCCGACCAGCAGGCGCGTCATCTGCTGCAACTGGCGCCACAGATTGACGGCGTCGATCAGCCGCCCGGCCATCGCGCGGTCGAGGAGTCCGGTCTCGGCCAGCCGTGCCAGCGCGACCGATGGATTGCGTCGCAGCACGCCCGGATGCTCATGCGCGTGGCGCAGCATCAGGTACTGCGCGATGAAGTCGATGTCGACCAGGCCGCCGCGCCGGTGCTTGAAGTCCCAGAGGGACTCGCCGCGATGCTGCTGCGCCATGCGCTCGCGCATGTCGAGCACATCCGTGCGCAGTTTCACGGGATCGCGCTCCGCCGTCAGGATGCGGCGCAGGCTCAGCTCCACATGCCCGATCAGGCTGGGGTCGCCGGCGATCGGCCGCGCCCGTGTCAGGGCCATATGCTCCCAGGTCCAGGCGTCGGTGGTCTGGTAGCGCTCGAAGGGCGCAAGGCCGCTTGCGATCGGCCCGGAATTGCCGGACGGCCGCAGCCGCATGTCGACTTCGTAGAGCTTGCCGTCGCCGGTCAGCGCCGTGAGCACCGTGATCAGGCGTTGCGCCAGCCGCGCATAGTACTGGATCGGCGCCAGCGGCTTACGGCCGTCCGAACGCATCGTATCCCAGTCTTCGACGCCCTCCGGAACATCGTAGACAAAGATGAGGTCGAGGTCGGAGGTCACCGTCATCTCGCGGCTGCCGAGCTTGCCCAGCGCCACCACGGCGAGGCCGCGCCCGGGCAGCCGTCCGTGGCTCCTCTCGAACTCCGCCGCCACGGCGGGGTAGAGCTCGCCGATCACCGCGTCGGCAACGTCGGACAGCTCGCCGGCCGCGACGTTGCCGTCGCCGACGCTGCGCAACAGGCGGACGCCGATCTGGAATTGCCGGTCCTTGGTCCAGCGGCACATCAGGCTGAGCCGATCCTGGAAGTCGTCCACGAAGCTGAGCTGCCGATGCAGGTCGCGCGACATGGCCGAGCGGTCGGGCACCTTCTCGAAGAAGCCGGCGGTCAGCACGCCATCCAGCAGCATGGGATAGCGGCTAAGGTGATCGGCGAGCAGCGGCGCGCTGCCCATCACGTCGGCAATCAGATCCAACAGCTCCGGATTGGAGTAAAGCAGGGAGAACAGCTGCACGCCCGCCGGCAGCGAACGCATGAAGCTGTCAAAGCGTTTGAAGGCCGTGTCAGGGTCGGCAGTCTGTGCGAGCTTCTCCAGCAGCTTCGGCATCAGCTCGGTCAGCAGCTCGCGTGCCCGCGCGCTGCGCGTGGCGCGATAGCGGCCGTGGTGCCAGGCGCGTACCAGGGCAGACACCGTGCTGCCATCGGGGAAGCCCATGCGTTCCAGGGTCGCGACGGTCGCGGGGTCGTCCTCGGTGCCCGTGAAGACCAGATTGCCTTGCTCGCCGAGGGCAGGCGATTCCTCGAACAGGTCGGCATAATGGTCCTCGACCTGCCCCAGGTGATGCATCAGCGTTGTGCTGAAGTCCGCCGTGCTGGCATGGCCGCAGAACAGGGCGAGCCGGTCCAGCTCCGGGCCTTCGTCCGGCAGGGTCTGGGTCTGCTGATCATGGATCATCTGCAGGCGATGCTCGACATGCCGCAGATAGCGGTAGGCGGCTTTCAGATCGTCGGCGACCGCGCGGCTGGTGCGGCCGAACGTGACCAGCTGCTCGATCGCGGCGCAGGTCCGGCGCAGGCGCAGATCGGGACTGCGGCCGCCCCAGATCAGCTGCTGGGTCTGGGCGAAAAACTCGATCTCGCGGATGCCGCCGCGCCCGATCTTGATGTTGTGGCCGCCGACCGCGATCTCGCGATGGCCCTTGACGGCATGGATCTGCCGTTTGATCGAGTGGATATCCTGGATGGCGGCGAAGTCGAGATGCTTGCGCCAGATGAATGGCCGCAGGTTCCTGAGGAACTCGTCACCTGCCGGCACATCGCCGGCGATGACCCGCGCCTTGATCATCGCGGCACGCTCCCAGTTCTGCCCCATGCCCTCATAGTAGGTCTCCGCCGCGATGGTCGACATCGCGAGCGGGGTGGAGGAGGGGTCTGGCCTCAGACGCAGATCGACCCTGAGGACATAGCCCTCCTGCGTCGCATCCTGCAGGAGGCGCACCAGGCCCCGCGTCAGCTTCACGAAGCACTCGCGCGCCGTCTTCCTGCCGCGGTAGGCGACGCGATCGGGATCGAACAGCACGATGAGGTCGATGTCGCTGGAATAGTTCAGCTCGCGGGCGCCGAGCTTGCCGAGGCCGAGGATGATGAGACCGCTGTCCAGCGCCGGCCGGTCGGGATGCGGCAGCTCCAGCTCGCCGCCGTGATGGGCCTGGCGCAACAGGTAGGACGTAGCGGCCGCCACCGTAGCGTCGGCGAAATCGCTCAGCGCGCGGGTGATCCGCTTCAGCTCCCAGGTTCCCACGACGTCGGCGATCGCGACCGTGAGGTGGGCGCGTCGCTTGGCGGTGCGGAGCTCGCGCATAAGACCAGCCTCGTCGGTTTCGGCAAGTGCCAAACCCGCGAGATCGTTCAACAATTTGTTAAAGACAGAGTCCGGCCCGTCCGCTAATACTGAGTAAAAGTGGGCCGCTTCACTGACGATCAGGTGGCTAACATAAGGACTGTTGCCAAAAACCGCGGCCAGCAGCGCCTGTCTTTCTGCCGCGCCGGGAAGTCCGGTCTCATCGGTCTGGCACCACATGGCTGCCAGGCGATCCAGCTCGATCTGCGCCTGGCGCAGGTCATAGGGCGTCGGCAGCTTTGCGGGATCGATGGCCAGCGGCATCGGACAATGAACATGCGTCGTTGGGCCAGCAGACTGCGGCATGCCCGCATGTGGGTCAAGCCATCGGGGATCAAGCAACTCGGGCGAGGCGCGCGATGATCGTGCGCGTCAGCAAGATCGTGCTGGAGGTGCTGGGTGCCCTGCTGGCCGGCATTGCGATCGTCGCCGGCTTCATCGCCTACCGCCTGGCCTACGAGGGGCCGATCCATCTCAGCTTCCTGAAACCGTACGTCGAAGAGGCGCTGAACCGCCCCGGCGCCGACTTCAAGTTCGTGATCGAGGATACGGTGCTGGCGTGGGCGGGCTGGGAGCGCACGCTCGACATCCGCGGCGTCGGCGTGAAGGTCCAGGATGCGGCGGGAGAGGAACTGGCCTCGGTCCCGGAGGTCGGCTTCGGTCTCAGCGGCAGCGCGCTGTTCCGTGGCCTGGTCGCACCTTCCCGCATCGATCTCTTCCGTCCCGAGCTTGTGCTGGCGCGGAACGAGGATGGCGACTTCCAGTTCGGCCGCACGCTGATCTCCGGCACCGAGCCGGCGGCGAACGAGCCGAAATCCACCGGCGTGGTCAGCGCGTTGGTCCAAGAATTGCTCGAAGCGCCCGACCCGGACAAGCAGACCGGCTACCTGACCGAGGCCTCGATCTATTCCGGTACCGTCAGCATCGACGATCGTCACGCCGGCAATGTCTGGAAGGCGGAGGACCTGGAGATCCATCTGGCGCGCGGTGACCGCGGCGTGGCCGGCAGCTTTCGCGCCAGCGTTCCGCAGTTCGGCGATCCGGCGCGTGTTTCCGGCGACGTGCTGCTGCCCTGGAACGGCGACCAGTTCGAGATCGACATCAGGCTGCAGCGTTTCTCCGCCTCCTCGATCGGCCTGATCGAAACCGGGCTGTCGATTCTCGCAAACGCCAATGTGTTCCTGGAGGGCGAGGCGCATACCACGATCTCGCGCACCGGCGAGCTTGGCGTTACGCAGTTTTCGCTGTCAGGCAGCGATGGCGAGGTTTCGCTGCCGGATCTGATGAAGGCGCCGCTGCCGGTCAGGACCCTGCTGGCACGGGGCAGCGTCGATCCAGACCGCGACCTGATCTCGCTCGCCAGCCTGACGCTCGACATCGACGGCCCGATCTTCGAGCTCACCGGCACAGGCGACGGCTTCCTGCGCGGCCGCGCCACCGACGACGGCGCGCCGGTGCTGACCGCCTCGCTTAAGGCCAACGGCATCGACTGGAAGAAGCTCGACGGCTGGTGGCCGGAAACGATGGCGGCTGATTCGCGCAGCTGGCTCATCAAGAACATCACCAGCGGGATCGTCGAGGATCTGGACGCCAACACCCGCGTGCGGTTCCCGCAGGGCGAGGAGCCGGGAGTGGTGGTGGAGGAGCTGGGCGGTGCGTTCAAGGCTCGCGACCTGACGGTGCACTATCTGCGCCCGATGCCGCCGATCGAGCATGGCGTCGCGACGGCGACCTTCGACGCGAAGACATTCAAGGCGAAGATCGAGGGCGGCGATGTCGGCAGGATCACGCTTGGCGCCGGCGATCTGCTGATCACCGGCCTCGATGTCGAAGATCAGTTCATCAAGGTCGGTGGCGACATCACCAGCCCGATGCAGGATGCGCTGAAGCTGCTCGACCACGAGCGCCTGGGCTACACGTCCAAACTCGGCCTCTCGCCGGAGCGCTCGTCGGGAGATGTCGCGACCCACCTCCAGTTCGATTTCCCGGCGGAGAAGGATCTGACCTTTGCTCAGGTGGACATCGCCGTCTCCGCCAGCATGAAGAACGTCGGTCTGCAGAAGGCGATGTTCGAGCAGGACGTGACTGAAGGAAGCCTCGACCTGGTGCTCAGCCAGAACGGCATGCGCATCACCGGCCCGCTCAAGTTCGGCGGCATCCCGCTCGATCTGCAGTGGCTCGAGAATTTCTATGACAACCCGCCGTTCGACCAGCAGATCCGTGCCATCGGCGTCGTGAATGCCGAGCAGCGCGCCGCCTTCGGCTACGAGACGCGGCCGTTCTTCGACGGGCCAAGCCACACGGATCTCACCTACGTCAGCTACCCCGACGGCCGGGGCCGCATCGACGCCAACTTCGACCTGACCCAGGCAGCGGTGGCGTTCGAGTTCGCGAAATGGTCCAAGAAGCCGGGCGAGCCGGGCCGCGGCAAGCTGGCAGTGGAAATGCGCGACAAGCGCATTCTCGGCATCCCCTTGTTCGACGTCACCGCGGGCGATCTCAAGACCGCCGGCAAGATCGACTTCGATGATGCCGGCAAGCCGAGCATGGTCACCATGCCGAGCCTGGCCTATGGCCGGAACAAGCTCGCCAATGTCGGGGTCTCGTTCAAGAGCAACGATCTCATCGAGGTCGGCATCGGCGGTGGTGACGTCGATGTCGAGCCGTGGATGGAGAACGACGCGCCACCGAAGGACGACACCACCCTGGCGCGCGAGGAGAACGAGACGCAGCGGCCCTTCCGCCTGATCGCGCCGGCGCTCAATTCGGTGCGGATCGGCGAGGGCCGCATGCTGCAGAACGTGAAGGTCGAGCTCTATCACGACCCGATGTGGTGGGATGTGATCGACGTGTCCGCGACGCTGCCGGGCGGCGCGCCGCTGCGCCTGACTTACCGGCCGGGCGAGCCCGGCTCCGGCATCCATCGCCTGCACGCGGAGACCACCGACGGCGGCGCTGCGCTGCGCGCGCTCGACATCTATGATTCCCTCAAGGGCGGCACGCTCAAGATCACCGGCAAGGTGAAGGACGACGAGCCGCGGCGGCCACTCAAGGGGCGGCTGGAGTCGAGCTCCTTCCGCCTGGTCAACACGCCGTTCTTCGTGCGCTTCCTCTCGGTCGCATCGCTGACCGGCCTCGCCGACCTGCTGACCGGCGAAGGCTTCTACTTCGACGGCGCCAGCGCGCGCTTCACCAAGACCAT
This sequence comes from Dongiaceae bacterium, assembly GCA_035251915.1. Lineage (GTDB taxonomy): Bacteria > Pseudomonadota > Alphaproteobacteria > Dongiales > Dongiaceae > Dongia_A. The sequence continues at coordinate 6,038 of DATFDU010000139.1, forward strand.
GGGCACCATCGAGGTGAAGAAGTTCCGCAGCGCGGGACCTTCGATCGGCCTGACGTCAAAGGGCGTCATCGATCTCGACCGGGACAAGGTCGACCTCGAAGGCGTGATCGTGCCGGCCTATGCCATCAACAGCATCCTCGGCAACATCCCGCTGCTCGGCAACCTGCTGCAAGGCGGCGCGGGCGAGGGGCTGTTCTCCGCCGCCTACAAGATCAGCGGCGACCTG
>DATFDU010000140.1:0-21781 GCA_035251915.1 Dongiaceae bacterium
GACGCGCACCTCGCCCAGCGCATATTCGTCGGCGAGGTCGGCCAGCAGGTCCATCTGGTCGGCCGACGCATCGCCCGGCGTCGCGCCTTCCAGCTTCAAGGCGACATTGACGATGGCATAGCCCGGCACCTTGTGCTTCACTAGGTTGGTGCGGGCCCAGCGCGCGAACTCCGGGCTCTCCAGCTTCGCGGTCTCGAATGCCGGATCAATGTCCGGCAGCGTCTCGTAGGCCGGCGGCGCGAAGTAGCGGTGGATGCGCTCGATCTCGGCCTGCGGCAGGTGCAGCGGGCCGTCCTTGATCTTCTCCCACTCCTCTTCGACCATCGCCGCGAACTTGTCGCCGCCGGTCGCCTGGACCAGGATCTTGATGCGCGCCTTGTAGATGTTGTCGCGGCGGCCGAGCAGGTTGTAGACCCGGAGGATCGCCTCGAGATACGAGAGCAGATGCTCCTTGGGGAGGAACTTGCGGCACACCACGCCGACGATCGGCGTGCGTCCGAGCCCGCCGCCGACCCACACCTCGAACCCGACCTCGCCCGCGTCGTTCTTCACGATGCGGATGCCGATATCGTGCACGCGGATCGCGGCGCGGTCGTCCGGCGCGCCGGTGACCGCGATCTTGAACTTGCGCGGCAGGTATGAGAATTCCGGGTGGAAGGTCGACCACTGCCGCACGATCTCGGCCCAGATGCGTGGGTCCTCGATCTCGTCGGCGGCGACGCCGGCGAACTGGTCGGCGGTCACGTTGCGGATGCAATTGCCGCTGGTCTGGATGGCGTGCATCTCGACATCGGCGAGGTGCTGCAGGATGTCCGGCACGTCAGGCAGCTGCGGCCAGTGGAACTGGATGTTCTGCCGCGTGGTGAAATGGCCGTAGCCGCGGTCGTAGCGCCGCGCGATGAAGGCCAGCTTGCGCACCTGCTTGGACGACAGCACGCCGTACGGAACGGCGATGCGCAGCATGTAGGCGTGCAGCTGCAGATAGAGACCGTTCTTCAGCCGCAGCGGCCGGAATTGGTCCTCGGTCAGCTCGCCCGCCAGGCGGCGCGCGACCTGGCCGCGGAACTGGTTGACCCGCTCCTGGACGATGGTGGCGTCGAATTCGTCGTAGCGATACATGCTCTGCTCAACCTGCAATCGGGCCGGTCCACGAGCCCTGGTCGGGCACGACGGTCGGCTTGTGATCGGCGCGGATGCGCTCGCGCGCACTGGTCGGCTTCGGGCCGCTTTCGGTGACGGCGACGTCGAACAGGTAGGGCTCGACGACGACCCGCGCCTTCACCCACTTCTTGCTCTCGGTCAGCGCGGCCTCGGCGCTTTCCTGGTCGCTCCAGACCGCGCCATCGGCAAAGCTGACCGACCAGCTCTTGCCGGCCGTGAAATAGACCACCGCGCCGTCCGACAGGCGGTTGGCCGTGATGATTTGCGGTGCCTTTGCCATCTCCGCTCTACTCTGCCGCGGCCTTGAGCTCGGCGCGCACACCGGCTTCCGCCGCGCGCGTCACCTCGCCGATCACCAGAAGCGCCGGACCGGTCACGCCATGCCGGCGGATCAGGTCGGCGGCTTCCTGGAGTTCGCCCTTGATCACGCGCTGGTCCCAGCGCGTGCCGTTTTCCACGATCGCGATCGGGGTCGAGGCGCCGAGACCGGCCCCGATCAGCTTGCCGGCGACCTCGCCAGCGGCGCTGACGCCCATGTAGACCACGACGGTCTGGCGCGGGTTGGCGAGCGCGCGCCAATCGAGATCGGAAAGCCCGTCCTTGGAATGCCCGCTGACGAACACGACACTCGAGGCGTGGTCGCGGTGGGTGAGCGGGAAGCCGGCGTAAGCCGCGCAGCCGGTCGCCGCCGTGATGCCGGGCACCACCTCCACGCGGATGTTCTCGGCAACCAGCGCATCCAGCTCTTCGCCGCCACGGCCGAACACGAACGGATCGCCACCCTTGAGGCGCACGACGTGACGGCCGGCCTTGGCTTCCGCCACCAGCAGCGCATTGATGTCGGTCTGGGGCAGCGTGTGGTCGCCCTTGCTCTTGCCGGCGAAGATGCGGCGGGCATCACGGCGCGCATAGTCCAGCACCGCCGGATCGACCAGCTTGTCATAGACGATCACGTCGGCCTCGCGCAGCGCGCGGGCTGCGCGCAGCGTCAACAGCTCCGGATCGCCAGGACCCGCGCCGACCAGCGACACGCGGCCGGTCTCGGCCTTCGGATCGCCGCGATTGACCGCGCGGATCAAGTCGCGCATGGCCTGCCTCTCGTCGCCGGCGAGGACGGCAGCGGCGATCGGGCCGCTCAGCACCTGGTCCCAGAAGCGGCGGCGCGCGGCATTCTCGCCGATGCGCGCCTGGATGGCGGTGCGGAAGCGCTGCGCGAACCGCGCCAGGCGGCCGAGGCCAGGCGGCAGCACGCTCTCGATCGCGGCGCGCACGCGCTGCGCCAGGACCGGCGATGCGCCATGGGTGGAAACGGCGACGACGATGTCGCCACGATCGACGATGGCCGGCATGGTGAAGTCGCTGAGCTCCGGCCGGTCGACGATATTCACCAGCTTGCCCGCCGCGTGGGCGCACTCGGCGACCACGCGATCATCCGCCTCGTTGCCGGTCGCACCGAACACCAGCTCGAACGACGCAACGTGCTGCGACGAGGGCGCGCCGCGCACGAGTTCGGCGCGCGTATCGGCGACAGCCGCGAGCAGATCGGCGGAGGGTGTGCCGGCGATGACGGTGACGCGCGCGCCCGCCGAGCCGAGCAGCCGCAGCTTGGCCGCCGCAGCGCTGCCCGCGCCGACCAGCAGGACCGGCCGGCCCTCGAGCTTCAGGAACAGTGGAAAGCTGCGCATCTAATCCACACCCAGAATCGTGGAAAGACGCCTAGCGTGCGCCTTTTCCGACTAGTTAAGTCAGACATCCGTCTAAGTCAATTTTATTTTACAGTGTGAATTTGTAATGCCCCTATGAGCAGCGTGAAAAGACGCGTCGAGGACGTGCGCGGTCAACACAACTTTTCCAGTATTATCAAAATGCTAATAGATCAGGCCTGATCGAAATCACAAACAACACAAACCATCAGTACAATGATGCTGGCTCCAGCGTATACCACTGGCTGGCCCCTCTCGCCCATTCGGCGCCCGCCCCTTATACTCCGACCCATCAATAGGACGGACTCGCCTGGATGAACGCCCCGCAAGCCCTGCATCCCCACGACCACCGCCATTGCATTGACGATGCGTTGAGCAAGGCCGAAACCGTGTGTGCCGAGCGCGGCGCCCGCATGACACCGCTGCGCCGGCGCGTGCTGGAACTGGTGTGGGATAGCCATGCGCCGATCGGCGCCTATGCGATCATGGACCTGCTGCGCGCGGCGGATGACCGCGCCGCTGCCCCGCCCACGGTCTACCGCGCGCTGGAGTTCCTGCTCGACCAAGGCCTGGTGCACAAGATCGAGAGCCTGAACGCCTTCGTCGGCTGCGACCGGCCGGAGGAGCGGCATATCTCGCAGTTCCTGATCTGCACATCATGCAAGGCCGCGGTCGAATTGAACGACCCGTCCATCACGCAAGCCGTCGAGGCGAGCGCCAGGCAATCCGGCTTCTCGCTGACACGCCTCACTATCGAGGCGCAGGGCCTGTGCGCTGCCTGCCGCACCAGCCGCGAGGCGGCGTAAACAAGACTTGCCCGCAAGGCGTTCCCGAAGATTGCCACTTCTTTTGTGGAATCCTCGGCACCTCCATCTGTTCAGAAATGGTCGACAGCTATTTCGGAAGGAGTGGAGTGATGAGGTCAGCGATATTGATGGGATCCGTGGCCATGGTCGCGTTAGCGACGCCGGCCTTCGCGCTTCCGGATCGCTATGAACAGGGTTACAGCTGCACCGGTCAGGGTGCGATGTGCACACAGCAGCAGCTGCGGCTCGACGACGGCAACCGCGGAGTGGAGAAGGCACGTGCGGTCGACACAGATGATGGCAGCTTCGATCAATCCGGCATCGAAAGTTCGCAAGCCGCGGAGCGCCAAGCCGCAGCGCGTACGGACAGCGATGACAATTTCGGCGATGAGGCCGGTGACGAGATCGAGAACACAGCCGACGAGGCCGGCGATGAGATCAGCGACACCGCTGACGAGGCGGGCGACGAGATCGAGAATGCCGCCGACGAAGCCGGCGATGAGATCAGCGATGCGGCCGACGAGGTCGGCGACGCATTCGACTGATGCCTAGTGCATGAAGGGCGGGCGGTTCACCCCATGAACTGCCCGCCATTCACTTCGATCACCTGTCCGGTCACATAGCCGGACAAGGCATCGGAAGCGAGAAAGAGTGCGCTTCCGGCGCAATCTTCGGCACGGCCAAGGCGCGCCATCGGGATCGACTTGCGGGTGGTTTCGAGTTTTTCCGGCGTGGAATGCCGTTCATGGAAAGCGGTCGCGATCGTGCCGGGAGAGATGGCATTGACGCGAATATTCTGCGGGGCGAGTTCGCGTGCCAGCGAGCGGGTGAAGGTCGAGACGAATGCCTTGGCGCCGCTGTAGATGCTGGAGCCGGGTGAGCCGCCAGTGCGGGCCGAGATCGAGCTCACATTGATGATGGAGCCCCGGCCGTTCGGCTTCATCGCCTCCGCCGCTGCCTTGCAGGCATGAACCAGCTGCCGGACATTGAGGTCAATCACAGCATCGAAGAACTCATCGTCCAGCGTCTCGACCGGCCGCCGCGCCACCATGCCGCCGGCGTTGTTGACCAGCACGTCCAACCTGCCAAACATCTCGACGGTGCGGTTAACAAGTTCATCTGCGGCCTTGGCTTCGATGATATCGCTTTGCAGCAGGAGCACTTCGCCGCCGGCGCGGCGGATCTGCTGTGCGACACCTTGTGCCGCCTCGCTGCCCGCATGGTAGTGGACTGCGACCTTTATGCCGGCCGCTCCGAAGACGGCGGAGATCGCACCGCCGATGCCGGTGGCCCCGCCCGTGACGAGCGCGACGCGCCCCTTGAGATCCTCGAACATGGCCGCACTCTCGGTCAGCCATGTTCGAGGTGTCAATGAGTCGTTATGCGTGCTGGCGCGGCACCAGCTTGCGATAGAGATGCCACGTGGCGTGACACAGCACCGGCATCACGATCACCAGGCCGATGAACAGCGGGATCGCGCCGAGGACCAGGCCGCCGGCGACGATCAGCCCCCAGGCGGCGATCGGACCCGGGTTGGTGCGCGCGGCCCGGATCGAGGTCAGCACCGCCGTTCCCAGCCCGACCTCGCGATCGAGCAGCAGCGGGAACGCGACGACCGTGGTGACCAGGGCAACGACCGCGAACAGGAAACCGACGCCGCAGCCGACGATGATCAGCCACCATCCCGCCTGGGTCAGGAACAGGTCGTTGATGAAGCGGCCCATCGTCTCCGCCGTCGTCGGCCCCTGCGTCGCCTGATAGATGCTCCAGGCGCACACCAGCCACACCAGGTACATCGCGACCAGCAGCATGCCGAGTATCATGATCTTGCCGAAGCTGCGCGCACGCACAACGCTGAGGGCGTTGGCCCAGCTGTGGCTGTCGGCGTGGTGGCGCTGCAGGTTGAGCTCGCGCCGCCGGCTCATCTCGTAGAGGAGTACACCGACGAACGGGCCCAGGATCGCCGAGCCGGACACGATCGGGAACACCAGTGGAATGAGCTCGTAGCGGAACGACGCCGCGATCACGATCAGCGAGATGATCGGATAGACCGCGATCAGGAAAATGATGTCGGTCCGATAGGCCATGAAGTCGTCGAACCCCTTCGCCAGCACTCCCTTCAGGTCTGCGACAGTGATGTGGCTGACCGTGAGCGGCCGCGAGAACAGGTGGGTCGAGGTGTGCTGGACCGAGCGGCTCGCCTGGCCGACGCCGCCGGCCACCTCGCGAATTTCGTCCACCACCCATTCGACGGGATTCCGGATCGTCTGAGCCATGGTGCTTCCTCCGAACGCTGTTGGTTCGAGAGGCCGTCGACGCTGCTCAAGGCCGCATCATCGATGGGCTGCCGGCGCGGGCTCTGCCGCGTGCGGCGCATGCCCAAGTCAGACAACGGTCGGGCAGAAGCCGCGACCAGTCTTGGGCCAAGTATAGCTGCGACATTCGGTCGCGTCTGCCCCTTTCCCCCGCCCGTCTGACTAGGACCCGGCGCCCGTAAAGAGCCGCGTGAACAGCGTATACTCCGATTCGAAGAACATGATCCCGACGAACACCAGCACCAGGATCGGCGGGACCAGGATGGCATAGATCAGCGCCAGCCGCTCCCAGGCCATGTGCATGAAGACCGCAACGATGAGCCCGGCCTTCAGCATCATGAATATGAGGATGAGGCTCCATCGCAGATAGCCCTGGAGGTGGAAGTAATCGACCAGGTACGAGGCGGTGCTGAGCACGAACAGCCAGCCCCAGACCACCAGATACAGCTTGATCGGGTGCTGCTGGTGGGTGTCCCGGTGGGCCGTCGCGGCCGGCGCCGCATGTGTCATGGTTGCCTGCGACATGGTCTCCTCACCACAGATAGAAGAAGGCGAAGATGAATACCCACACCAGATCGACGAAGTGCCAATAGAGGCCCATCACCTCGACGATCTCGTAGTTCCCCTTGCGGCTGGTGAAGTAGCCGCGCCGTTCGTGGTCGAAGTCCCCCCGCATGACCTTGCGCGCGATGATGAGCAGGAAGATCACGCCGAACGTCACATGGGTGCCGTGGAAGCCGGTGATCATGAAGAACGATGAGCCGAATTGCGCCGCGCCCCAGGGATTCCCCCAGGGACGCACGCCTTCCACGATCAGCTTGGTCCACTCGAACGCCTGCATGCCGACGAAGGTGGCGCCGAACAGGGCCGTGACGAGCATCAGGAGGGCGGTCTTGGTCCGGTCGCGGCGGTAGCCGAAGTTGACCGCCATCGCCATGGTGCCGCTGCTGCTGATCAGGACGAAAGTCATGATGGCGATCAGGATCAGCGGAACGTTCTGGCCGCCGATGTGCAGCGCGAACACCTCGCTCGGGTTCGGCCACGGCACGGTGGTGGAACTCCGTACCGTCATATAGGACAGCAGGAAGCAGCTGAAGATGAAGGTGTCGCTGAGGAGGAAGATCCACATCATGGCCTTCATCCACGACACGTTCTTGAACGCGCGCTGATCCGACGCCCAGTCGGCAAACAGGCCGCGCCAGCCGGCGAGGCGCGGCATCGGCGATGCGGAAGCCGCCAGCCCGGACTGCGTCATCTCAACATGCTCGGCCATTTGCTCCACCTTCGGATTGACCGCGTTGTCTCATCTCCTCGTCACGCAAACAGGCGGCCGCACAGCTCGAAGAAGTCGCTCGCCCACCCCATGAGCAGCGATATGACGACCAGCCAGACGAGCAGCAGGAAATGCCAGTAGGCCGCGCACAACGCGACATTGTGCCGGACTCGGTCGCGCCGATAGTTGCCGCGCCAGAGGCCATTGACGCACCGGCCCAGCGCCAGCAGCCCGCCGGACAGATGCAGGCCGTGCAGCGCCACCAGCAGATAGAAGAAGGCATTGGCCGGATTGCTTGCCAGGAAGTAGCCGGCCGCGTTCAGCTGCCGCCACGCCAGGATCTGGCCGAACAGGAACAGCAGGGCAAAGCCTGCGCCGGCCATGACACCGAGCTTCAGATCCTCCATCCGACCGCGCTTGACCGCGGCGTACGCGAGCTGCAGCGCGACGCTGCTTGCGACCAGCAGGCCGGTGTTGAACCACAGCACGCCGGGCACCGGCAGGGACCGCCAGTCGGCCATGGCCATGCGCATGGAATAGGCGCTGATCAACAGCGCGAACAGCGTGCCGACGATGACCAGGAACACCCCGAGGCCGATCGTCGTCGCCTGCAGCGCCACTGCGCCGGTACCCGGAGCCTCGCCGAGCGCCCCTTCCTCCAGCCACGGCTTTGCCGTCAGGCGCTGGCGCAGCAGCCACCATGCTATGACGATAGCGACCAGAGTGAGGAAGAGGAGGATGCTGCCCATGCCGCCCGCTCCTCAGGTGGCGCGCGCCACTGTGGGCTGGTTCTGCGGCACGAAGTCCTCCTTGGCGCCGGGCACGCTGTAGTCATAGGCCCAGCGATGGACCACCGGCAGCTCCTTGCCCCAGTTGCCGTGCCCCGGCGGCGTCTCCGGGGTCTGCCATTCCAGGGAGGTGGCGCGCCACGGATTGCCGCCGGCTTCCTTGCCGCGCTTGAGGCTGACGATCATGTTGTAGACGAACAGCAGCTGTGCGGCGCCCACGATCAGCGCCGCGATGGTGATGACTTCGTTCAGCGTCGCCGCGGAAGGCGGGACGAACGCCATCTCGCCCAGCTCGTAGTAGCGGCGCGGCACGCCGAGCAGGCCGAGATAGTGTATGGGCAGGAAGATGGTGTAGGCGCCGATGAAGGTGACCCAGAAGTGGATCTTGCCCATCGTGTCGTCCAGCATCCGCCCGGTGATCTTGGGATACCAATGATAGATCGCGCCGAAGATGACCAGGATCGGCGCGACGCCCATCACCATGTGGAAGTGGGCGACCACGAACATGGTGTCGGAGAGCGGCACGTCGACCACCACGTTGCCGAGGAAGAGGCCGGTCAATCCGCCGTTGACGAAGGTGACGATGAAGCCGAGGGCGAACAGCATCGGGACGGTCAGGTGGATGTCGCCCTTCCACAGCGTCAGCACCCAGTTATAGACCTTGATCGCCGTCGGGATCGCGATGATGAGGGTGCTGGTGGCGAAGAAGAATCCGAACCATGGATGCATGCCGCTGACATACATGTGGTGTGCCCACACGATGAAGCTGAGCGCGCCGATCGCCACGATCGCCCATACCATCATGCGGTAGCCGAAGATGTTCTTCCTGGCATGCGTGCTGATGAGGTCGGAGACGATGCCGAACGCGGGCAATGCCACGATATAGACCTCGGGATGCCCGAAGAACCAGAACAGGTGCTGGAACAGGATCGGGCTGCCGCCGCGATAGTTGGCGAGCTGCCCCATCTCGACCAGCGCCGGCATGAAGAAGCTGGTGTCGAGCAGCCGGTCGAACAGCAGCATCACGCAGGCCACGAACAAGGCCGGGAAGGCCAGGAGCGCCAGCACGGTCGCGGTGAAGATCGCCCACACCGTCAGCGGCATGCGCATCAGCGTCATGCCGCGGGTGCGCGCCTGCAGCGTCGTCACGACGTAGTTGAGGCCGCCCATGGTGAAACCGATGATGAACAGGATCAGCGAGATCAGCATCAGGATGATGCCGCCGTCGCTGCCGGCCGTGCCGGATAGGATGGCCTGCGGCGGATAAAGCGTCCAGCCGGCGCCGGTCGGCCCGCCCGGCACGAAATAGCTCGCGACCAGGACGATCACGGCCAACAGATAGACCCAATAGCTCAGCATGTTCACGTACGGGAACACCATGTCCCGCGCGCCCAGCATCAGCGGAATGAGATAGTTGCCGAAGCCGCCGAGGAAGATCGCGGTGATCAGGTAGATCACCATGATCATCCCATGCATGGTGATGAACTGGTAGTAGTGCTCGGCGTCGATGAAGGAGAACACGCCGGGAAAGCCCAGCTGCAGGCGCATCAGCCACGACAGCACAAGCGCCAGCATGCCGATCGACAAGGCGGTCACCGAATACTGGATGGCGATGACCTTGGCGTCCTGGCAGAAGACGTATTTCGTGATCCAGCTTTTTGCATGATAGAGCTCTACCTCCGGGACTTCGGCAGGCGGGATCAGGTCGCCGGCGCCGCGTGAGATATCCACCATGGAAACGTCCTCCTCGTCTCGCCTTGCACGAAGGCCAGATCTAGTTTGCTGCCTGCTTCTTCGGCAGGGGCATCGACTGGGCAAAGGTCCGCTGTTGCCCGAGCCAGGCCTGGTACTCGGTCTCCTCCTCCACCACGACGCGGCCGCGCATATAGGCGTGGCCGCTCCCGCACAGCTCCGCGCACAGGACGTCGAACGTTCCGGTGCGGGTGGGTGTGAACCAGAAATAGGTGACCATGCCCGGGATCATGTCCATCTTGGCGCGGAACTCGGGCACATAGAAATCGTGCAGCACGTCGACCGAGCGGAGCAGCACCTTCACCGGCTTGCCGGTCGGCAGATGCAGGTCCTCCGCCTGCACCACCACGTCGTCCTGCCCGTTGGGATCGTTCGGATTGAGGCCGAGCGGATTCTCCGTGGTGATGTGTTGGTTGTCGTAAGCGCCGAGCTTGCCGTCCTTGCCTGGCATCCGATAGCTCCACTGCCATTGCTGGCCGACGACCTCGATCTCGGAGGCCGAGGCGGGCACCGTGACGAACTGATGCCAGACGACCAGCCCCGGCGCCAGCATCGCCGCGACGCCGACGCTCGTGCCGACCGTCAGCCAGGATTCCAGCTTCTTGCTTTCCGGTTCGTAGGCCGCCTGGTTTCCCGGCCGGTGATGGAAGCGCCAGACGCAGTACGCCATGAACAAGACGATCGCCGTGAAGACGAAGCCCGTGATCCAGAACGTGATCGTGATCGTGTGGTCGATGTATTCCCAGTTCGACGCGATCGGCGTCCACCACCATGGGCTCACCAGATGAAACACGACCGAGCCCACCGCGACCGCGACGAGGATGAGCGCGACGGTCTGCCCTTCGGTATCGGCATCCTCCAGCGTGTCGGCCGCAGCGGCTGCGGCTGCCGCCGGCATCCGCCCGACGGCCTTGCGATGGTGATGCGGCGGCGGCGCCGCCGCCTGCCGCGGCACCAGCTTGCGATAGAGGTGCCAGGTCGCATGGCAAAGCACCGGCATCACCACCACCAGCCCGATGAACAGCGGGATCGCGCCGAGCACCAGGCCGCCGCCGACGATGACGCCCCAGGCGGCGATCGGAACCGGATTGGCAGCCGCGGCCCGGATCGACGTCGTGACCGCCGTGGCAAGCCCGACGTCACGGTCGAGCAGCACCGGGAAGGATACGACGGTGATGACCAGCGTCAGCGCGGCAAACAGCAAGCCGAGACCGCAGCCGAGGCCGATCAGCCACCAGCCGGCCTGTGTCAGGAACAGCTCCTGCACGAAGTGTCCGATCGAATAGAGCGGCTGCGGGCCGCTGATCGCGCGGTAGAGCCACCAGGCTGCCGCCAGCCAGACCAGATACATGGCGACCAGGATCGCCCCGAGCAGCATGATCGCGCCGAAGTTGCGCGATCGGAACACGCTGAAGGCGTTGGCCCAGCTGTGATTGTCCTCGTGATGGCGCTCGAAGTTGAGCTCGCGCCGCCGGCTCATCTCGTAGAGGAACACGCCGACGAACGGGCCCAGGATGACCGACCCCGAAGCCAGCGGGAACAGCAGCGGAATCAGTTCGTAATTGAAGGAAGCGGCGATGATGACGAGGGAGATGACGGGATAGATGACGATGAGGAAGATGATGTCGGTCCGATAGGCCCCGAAATCATCAAAGCCCTTGATGAGCACCTCCTTCAGATCACCGATCGTGATCCGGTGGATGGCGAGCTTTGGCGAAACCAGATGCGTCGACGTCCGGCGCACCGACCGGCCCGCAAGGCCGAAGCCTTTGGCGACTTCCCGGACCTCGTCCGATAGCCACTCAACGGGGTTTCGGATCGTCTGAGGCATTGCCGCACCTCCGAACCGCCAGTTCGAGAGGCCGCGGGCACGCGGGGGCCGGATCTTCGATGGTTTCGCCAGCACGGGACACCGCGCATAGCGACGCCCAAGTCCGATACGGTCACGGCGATGCCGCGACCAGTCACAAAAAAAGTATACTCATGTCGGTAGCGAGCGCCAGTCCCAAACGTCGGGTCGTCAGGGCCGCAGAGTCTCGGCCAGATAGCGCTCGAAATGGTCCAGGCCGGGTGTCGCCATGCCGACGACCTTGCCCTCGTCATCCCAGCGGCGGAGCTTGACGGCCTCTTCTGCGAAGCGCTCCGCGGCAAAGCGGGCGCGTTCCTGCGTCGACATCAGGCCGCCTTGCAGCTGCAGGCTCTGGACCGAGGCGGGGGACAGCAGCTCGAAATAGCCTTGCTCGGTGGTCGCCAGATACCGCTTGGCTGCGACATGCAGTCGCACCGGCTCGCTGACGTCCGGCCCGAAATGGCGCGACAGCCAGGCGGAGCCCAGGCTTTCGTGCTGCGTGTCGATTCCCTGGTCGGCGATGTCGGGCGGCAGGTCGTGGATCAGATGGCCGATGTCATGCAGCAGGGTCGCCGCGATCAGGGCAGGCCCTGCCCCGTCACGCTCCGCGCACAGGGCGCATTGCAGGGCATGCTCCAGCTGCGAGACGCCCTCGCCGTAGGTCTCGGCGCCGCGGCGCGCAAAGGCGGCGCGGATCTCCTCGAGCGCGCTCATTCCGCCGCCTGCTGGGCTTTGGCGACCTGCCGGCGCAGCACGCGCATGCGGCTCTCCAGGCCGTCCTTGTCGACGTAGCAGCCCTGCAGATGCCGGCGCCCGAGATTGGCGTCGAACGCGGTGCGGCCGTGCAAGGCGCGCTCGTTCTGCATCACCAGCAGATCACCGGGCGCCAGGCGGAAGATGAGCTCGCGCTCCGGCTGCTTCAGGATCTGTGCGAAGTTGCGGTAGGCCTCGTACCAAGGCTCGACCAGGTCGACCGGCACGTCGATGCCGGCGAAGGAGCGGTTGTTGAAATGCACCGCCGTCAGCCGGCCTTCGAAATCGACCGAGATCAGCGGCGTGCGGGTTTGCAGATCGGCATCCTTGTCGGCAAAGCGGAAGTTGGCCGGGATGCGCGTCAGCAGCTCGAACTGCTCCGGCGCCCATTGGCGCAGCTGCTCCGCCGCCGCGAACCCGTCGACCAGAACCGAGTCTCCGCCCGGCGCGTCAGAGACGAGGCAATGCAGCAGCTGCACGCCCGGCGTCGGATCGCGATAGGGATTGTCGCTATGCACGCCGAGGCCGAGCGCGGTGTTGGCGAGATTGTTCGGGTCGGGCACCGAGACGACATCGAACAGCCTGCCGTAATTAGTGGTGCGCACGAAGCCGAGACGGTCGCCCACCTCCGCGACCATGCCCGGCCGCGCCGGCACGTTGCGCAGCAGACCGAAGCCGTGGACGTGATAGGCTGCCAGCCACGCGAGCTCCGCGGCGGGATCGCGCGCGACGCTGGGCCAGTCGGCTTCCGGCAGTTGCGCCAGATCGGCGCCCCATAGCCTGATCGGCGCGGCGGGCGGGCTCTTCAGGTTGTGCTCGTAGAGGAATGCCGCGGGATAGATGGAGACGTGCTCCTCCTTCCACGTCACGCGGACGCTGCCGTCGCCCTGCATCGCGATGCGCTCGATTTGCGGCCGCTCCGGCAGGTCGACGATCTCGAACAGGCGCTGGCCGCTCGGGTGGCGGCATTGCGGGCAGGGGCACTGGTCGCGCAGCCAGATGGCGGGCCAGAAGCTGGTCGTGCCGTCGCTCCAGGTGGCGGCTACTCCGCCCTTCTCCGGTTCCGCCAGCACGATGCGCATGCAATCAGCTCCAGGGCAGCGAATAGGTCTTGACGTTGGTGAAGGCCTTCATGGCCTCGATCACGCCTTCCTTGTAGCCGAGGCCGCTGTCCTTGATGCCGCCGAACGGCGACATCTCGATCCGATAGCCCGGCACCTCCCGCACATTCACCGTGCCGACCACCAGCTCCCTGATGAAGCGCTGGATGTAGTCGAACCGGTTGGTGCAGATGCCGGACGATAGCCCATAGACCGTGGAGTTGGAAATACGGATCGCGTCGGCGATGTCCTTGCAGCGGATGATGGGGGAGACCGGTCCGAAGGTCTCCCACTTCACCAATTTGCAGTCGTAGGGCACGTGGTCCACAACCGTCGGGGCATAGAGCGCGCCGGTGCGCTGGTTGCCGTGCAGCAGCTTCGCCCCGGCGCGGACGGCGTCGTTCACCACGTCCTCGCAATAGCGCGCGGCTTCCTCGTCGATCACGGTGCCCATGTCGACGTTCGGGTCCATCGGGTCGCCGAACTTCATCTTCCTGGTCTTCTCGACCAGCAGCGCGGCGAAGCGGTCGGCCACTGCCTCATGCACGATCATGCGCTTGACGGCGGTGCAGCGCTGGCCGCTGTTCTTGTAGGAGCCGTGGACCGCGAGGTTGGTCGCCTCCTCGAGATCTGCGTCCTCCATCACAATCAGCGGATCGTTGCCGCCCAGCTCCAGCACCGCGCGGCGATAGCCCATATGCTCGGCGATGTATTTGCCGATCTTCACGCCGCCGGTGAAGGTGATGAGGTCGACGTTCGGATGAGTCAGTAGCGTGCCGGCGATTTCGCGCGGATCGCCCGTCACCACCTGGAACATCTCCTTGGGCAGTCCGGCCTCGTAGAGGATGTCGGCCAGCAGCAGCGCAGTGAGCGGCGTCTTCTCCGACGGCTTCAGCACCATGCGGTTGTTGGTGGCGATCGAGGGCGCGACCTTGTGCGCGACCTGGTTCAGCGGATGGTTGAACGGCGTGATGGCAGTGATGACGCCCTGCAGCGGCTCGCGCTGGGTGAAGATCTTGCGCTTCTTGCCGTGCGGGGTGATGTCGCAGGAGAAGATCTCGCCATCGTCCTTGATGACTGCGGTTGAGGACAGGAAGAACACATCGTAGGCGCGACCCACCTCGTAGATCGTGTCCTTGAGGCAGAGGCCGGATTCCGCCGTGATCAGCTCGGCGATCTCCTGCTTGCGGGCGACCAGCAGATCTGCCGTCTTGCGCAGGATCTCCGAGCGCTGGGAGCGCGACAGCTCCGGCCGGTAAGCCTGGGCGACGCGGAACGCGGCCTCGACGTCGGCCGCGCTCGCCTTCGGCACCGTGCCGCAGATCTCGTTGGTGTACGGGTTGTAGACATCGATCTGGCGGTCGCTGGTCCCGGGACCGGTGGCGACGCGCATGTGTTCCCTGCGGACTTGAACGCCCATGATGGCTCCTAGACGGCCTTGCTCAGCGGCGCCTGAGCGACGGCATAGTTGAGCGCCAGGTCGAAGGCGCTGAAGTTGCGCAGGCGATAGCCGGCCGGCAGCGCCTTGAGCTTGCGGTTGAGGATGACCGGCACCTTCTGCTCAGTCATGCCGCCGTGCGAGCGCAGCGGCACGGTGAGGCCGGAGAGGTCGTGCTTCTTGGCGGCGCTGCCGATGGCGGTGGTGCGCTCGGAAACGACGATCACGTCGCCCAGGCGGTCCTCCGGCAGCTCGAACTTCTGGCAGCCGGTCGCGCGGTCCACCGCCAGCTCGATGCCCGGCAGCCCGGCGATGCGCTTGATGAGGTCGCCCTTGTTCACGTGGTCCGGCAGATAGACCGTGGCGAACGAGCCGAGCGCCCCGTGATGCACGACATAGGGGTCGGTGATCGGCAGGATCACCCGCGCCTTGCCGGCGCCGATCCAGCCGTCCAGCACGTCCTGCAGGTAGATCACGTTCGGCGTGCCGTCGGCCTTGTGCTTGTCGTTCATGCCGTGGTCGGCGGTGAGCACGATGGTCGCACCGCCCGCGTCCAGCTGCGCCAGGTATCCATCCATCATGCGATAGAAGCTGTTGGCGTCAGGCGCACCGGGCGCGGCCTTGTGCTGCACATAATCGGTGGTCGAGAGATACATGATGTCCGGCCGGCGGTCCTTCAGCAGCTTCACGCCGGCGGCGAACACGAACTCGCTCAAATCGGCGCTGTAGACCGACGGCAGCGGGCGGCCGACATAGGCCAGCGCATTGTCGATGCCGTGCTCGGCCTCAGTGGTCTCGTTGGCCTTCTCGGCCGAGAAGCAGATGCCGGTCATGCCCTTGCCCAGCAGCTTGCGCAGCTTGTCCTTGGCGGTGACCACCGCGAGCTTGGCGCCGGCCTTGGAGAAGGCAGCCAGGATGGTCTCGGCGCGCAGGAACTTGGGATCGTTCATCATCACCTCCTGCCCGCTCTCGCGGTCATAGAGGTAGTTGCCGCAGATGCCATGCACGGACGGCGGCGCGCCGGTGACGATGGAGAGGTTGTTGGGGTTGGTGAAGCTCGGCACCACGCAATCGCCGACCAGGTCGGTGCCATGCGGCAGCATCTGCTTCAGCCACGGCATATGGCCGCCGCGCATCGCCTCCGTCAGATAGGCCGGCTCGCAGCCGTCGACGCAGATGACGACGATCGGCGCGGTAGGCCAAACGTAGGTCTTGCCGTTGACGGTGACGCTCTTGCTCATGATCTACTCCGCGCTCGCGGCCTGTTGCAGTGGACTGCCGCTGGTGACCCCCATCTCGGCCAGCACCGCTTTGATCGCGGCCAGAGCGCCCTTCATGTGACCTTCATCGAGCCGCCCGATGCAGCCAATGCGGAACGACGGCGTCACGGTCAGCGTGCCGGGATAGATCACGTAGCCGCGATCCTTCAGCTTGTCGTAAAAGGACTGGAACTGGAACCGCGGATCGGCCGGCATGCGAAAGGTCACGATGATCGGCGCCTGGAGGTGATCCGGCAGCAGTGTTTCGAAACCCAGCGCACGCATGCCCGCGATCAGTATCTTCCAGTTGTTGCGGTAGCGGGCGCCGCGGCCGGCAACACCGCCCTCCTGCTCATGCTCGGTCAGCGCGCAGTCGAAGGCGACGATGCAGTGGATCGGCGGCGTGAAGCGGTACTGGCCGGTCTTCTCCAACGCCTGCCACTGATCGAACAGGTCAAGCACCAGTGCCGGCGCGCGGCCCTCGCTCTGCTTCAGATCGTCGATGCGGGCCAGCACGAAGCTGAGGCCCGGCACGCCCTCGATGCACTTGTTGGAGGAGGCGGCGACCGCCTGGAACGGCACGGTGCGACTGTCGAGCTCAATCGCGCCGAACGCGCTCATGGCGTCGATCAGCAGCTTGCGCCCGGCCGCCGCAACCACGCGCGCGACCTCCGCCACCGGATTGAGAATGCCGGACGTAGTCTCGCAGTGGACGATGGCGACATGGGTGATCGCGGCATCCTCCGCCAGCGCCGTGGCGAGGTGCGCCGGATCGACCGGCTGATCGTCCGCCCAGTCGAGACGGGCAACCGCGCGCTTGGAATAGCCGCACATGCGCACGATGCGCTTGCCGTAATTGCCGTTGACCAGCACCAGCAGCTTGCCGTCGCGCGGCACGAAGGTATTGACCATGGCCTCGACGGCGAACGTGCCGGCACCCTGCATTGGAACACAGGCAAAGACGTCTTGGCCGCCGATCATGGCCACCAGCCGCTGCTGCATCCGGGCATTGATGGCCATGAAGTTCTGGTCGCGCGAGCCCCAGTCGTGCAGCATCGCCTGCTTGACGCTCATCGAGGTGGTGAGCGGTCCGGGGGTCAAAAGCCAAGGATCGTGAGACATTTAGGGCCCTCATACGGCAGCAGGGACGAGTCCGCCCCAGGCTCATTGCCTTACCATGCGCCACCGCCTACTATAAGGCAAATCGCACCTAATTATGAGTCATATAGGTGACGTCTATAAGTCACAGCCAGTTGCGGGCATTTCACGCA
The DNA here is from genome assembly GCA_035251915.1 of Dongiaceae bacterium. Taxonomy (GTDB): domain Bacteria; phylum Pseudomonadota; class Alphaproteobacteria; order Dongiales; family Dongiaceae; genus Dongia_A. The sequence continues at coordinate 17,469 of DATFDU010000140.1, forward strand.
GTCGCCACCGAGGGCAGCTTCACCAGGGCCGCCCAGCTGCTCAACGTGACGCAGCCGACCCTGAGCGGCCAGGTCCGGGCGCTGGAGGAGCGGTTCGGCGTCCGCCTGTTCGACCGGCGCCGGCGCCGCATCGAGGTCACCGATATCGGCCGCAACCTGCTCGACATCACCTTCCGCATGTTCAGCCTGGAGCTGGAGGCGGTGCAGGTGTTGTCCGCCGCGCATGCGCTGAAGCGGGGTCATCTCAGGATCGGCGCCGATGCGCCCTATCACTCGGTGCCGTTCCTATCGGCGTTCCACCGGCGCTATCCCGACCTGCGCCTCAGCATGACCATGGGCAACACCAAGTCGCTGCTGGACGACCTGCTGGACCAGCGCTGCGACGTCGCGATCGCCGCCAACGTGAAGACCGACAGCCGGATCTTCGCCCTGCCCTTCCGCCAGGACCACTTCATCGCGTTCGTCGACCGCGCGCATCCCTGGGCGCGCCGGCGCGGCATAAAGCTGGCGGACCTGGCGAGCCAGCGCCTGCTGCTGCGCGAGCCGACGTCCAACACGCGCCAGACCTTCGATGCCGCGATGGCCAAGGCCAGCATCGTGCTGGGCGAGATCCTGGAGATCGGCAGCCGCGAGGCGATCAAGGAAGCGGTGGCGGCCGGCCTCGGCGTCGGCATCATCGCGCAATCGGAGCTGGGCGACGATCTGCGCCTCAAGGCCCTGCCCTTCGAAGGCACGCAGATCACCTCGACCGAGTTCGTCGCCTGTCTGCAGGAGCGCAAGGCGTCCCCGCTCGTCAAGGCCTTCCTCGCCGTGGTAAAGGAGACCGCCGACGTGAAGGGTGGTCGATGAGGCTGGCGGCGCTCGGGGTCATCGCATTGCTGTGCAGCGCGGACGCACTGGCGCAGGCGCCGGTGTGGGAGCGCGGGCGTGACCAGCGCTATGAGATCGCGGTGGCCGGAATCGGCCCGGGCACCACGCTCGGCTTCTTCTGCTCGGCCTACCAGGTGCCGAACACGGCGATCATCAGCCTGCAGAACCTGACCCTCGGCCCGCAATTGCCCGATGGGAAGAACTACGATTTGCGCTTCGTGATCGACGGCATCAAATATGACCTGCCCGGCATCGCAAAGGATGGCGAGCTGCTGGTCTCGCCCCACGACGCCAACATCGAGCTGCGCATCCAGGAGGTGACGGAGGCGCTGCGCACCGGCAGGCAGGCGCAGATCGCGGTGCCGGCCAAGGCGTGGAAGTCCAGGCTGCCGCTCGATGGCGCCGATGTGGCCCTCGACGGCGTGTTCGAGGCCTGCTGGTAGGGCGATCAGCCGGCGCGCGCTGCCTTGGCCGGCGCGAGGAATGGCGACACCACCGCCGTGACTCGCTCCACGGTCTCGGCCTTCTCGCCGACCGGCGCGACGTAGTGGATCGCAGCCTGCATGTCCTCGATCGAGCTGCCGCGCGCGATCATCCAGCCCGCGAGATATTGCGACGACAGGCACCCGCCGGCGGTCGCAACGTTGCGGTGCGCGACGAACGGGGCATCTAGCACCCGCACGCCGGCTTCGATCACCCACGGCTTGGTGGTAAGATCGGTGCAGGCCGGCAGGTCGCCGATCAGGCCGAGCTTGGCCAGGACCAGGGTGCCGGAACATTGCGCGCCGATCAGCTGCCGGGTCGGATCGAGTTCGATCCGCGCCAGGAGCGCGGCATCGGTCACGATCTCGCGCGTCTTCACGCCGCTGCCGATGATGACGGCATCGGCCTCCTGCGCGAACTCCAGCGGCTGCTGCCGCCGAACGGTAACGCCGTTCATCGAGGTCACTTCGGCGGAAGGCGATGTGATGTGCGCCTTCCAGCCCTTGGCCTTGACGCGGTTGAGGATCGCAGCGGCGACGAACGAATCCAGCTCGTTGAAACCGTCGAATGTGAGGACTGCTATCTGCACGGCTCGCCCCTCCGTCGTCGCCGCAACGTAGCGCTTTCGAACCTAGATCGCCAGCCAGAGACAGAACCAGCCCAGCACACCAATCCGAGCAAAGTCCGCAAACTTTCTGGACCCGCCATAGCGATGCGCGCTGCGCCAAACGCCGACAGCGGCCACCACCGAATAGGGCAAGGGGACGAGATGCATCGCCACCACCAGGGCGATGGACGCGTCGATGAGCAACAGCACGATCGAAACGGTCGTGGCAACGAGGTTGATGATCAGGCCGTAATAGATCGCATAGTGCCAGAACGCTGTCTCGAGCGGCAGCTCGCCCCGCCACAAATCTCTCAATCGATCCAGGATACCGCGCATGGCGCCAAGGTCGCACGTCCCGCAGCGATTCGATAGCTAGGCCGTGGCCTCTTCCTTGAGGCGCGAGGGGTGCAACTCGCCCGCCGCCTCCAGCCGCGGCTGGGCGACCAGCGCCAGGTGCGAGTTGATGCGCTTCAGGTCGCGCAGGATGTCGAGATGCAGGCCGGAGGTGGAGATGCTCTCGATCCGCCCCTCGCGCAGGCGCAACAGGTGGTTCTCCGACGCGGTCTTTTCCAGCATGCGGAACGCCTGCTTCTCGGCGAACAGCTTGCGCGCCAGCGTCAAGTCGCCGGTCATGAACACGTTCATCGCCAGCTGCACGTTGGCGTTGAGGCGGCGGTGGATGTCCTCGATCTCCTTCGAGCCCTCGGCCGAGAATTTGAGGCCGTATTTGGTCTTCTTCGCCGCCAGATCGATCAGGCTCTTGTCGACGATATCGGCGGCATGCTCCAGGTTGGTGGTGAAGGTGATGAGGTCGATGATCTTCTTGTGGTCGCCGGAATCCATCAGGTCGCGGCTGACCCGTGTCAGGTACAGCTTGATCGCCTCGTTGAGCCGGTCGATCTGGGTATCGACGTCGGAGCAGAGTTCGATCAGGCGGCGATCGCCGTGCAGGAACGCCTGCAGCGACAAGTCCAGCATCTGGCCCAGGAGGTCGCCCATGCGCAGCGCCTCGCGGCTGGCGTTGGCAAGGCCGATGGAGGGATTCTCGACCGCGCCCTCGGTCAGGTAGCGCGCCTTGCCAGGGTCGTCCGGCTTCTCCTGCTCCGGCAACAGGCGCTGCGTCAGGCGCGACACCGGTCCGATCGCCCAGATGAAGACGACCGCCAGGCCGAGATTGAAGGCGACGTGGAAGTTCAACACCTGGCGCCAGGATTCCGGCTGCAGGCCGGCGATCTCCGGCATGATCAGCGGCAGCAGCGGCAGCGTGATGATGACGCCGGCCACGCGGAAGACGAGATTGCCGACCGGCACGCGCCGCGCTTCCGGCGGGTCGGACAGCGTGGCGATGATCGGCATCACGGCACTGCCGAGGTTCGCGCCGAGCACCAGGGCATAGCACACCTCGACCGGGATCAGGTCGTGGGTCGCGAAGGAAACGATGAGCAGGATGATGGCGAGGCTGGACGTCGACGCGACGGTGAGCAAGGCGCCGACGATGACGCCGGAGATCGGCGTGTCCGCCATCAGCTTCAGGATCACCGGCACCACCGGCGCATCGCGCATCGGCTCCGCCGCCAGCGTGATCATGCCGAGCCCGAGCAGCGTCAGGCCGAGGCCGATGATCGCCCGCCCCAGGTCGCGCGTCCGGGTTTCCGCCATGTGGTTGAACATGACGTAGCCGACCAGGATCAGCAGCGGCGAGATCCAGGTGACCTTGAAGGCATAGGCCTGCGCCACCAGCGAGGTGCCGACATCGGCGCCCAGCATGATGGCGAGCGCCGCGCCCGCCCCCACCACCTTGCGCGAGGCGAAGGACGAGGTGATGAGCGCGGTCGCGCTCGAGGACTGCAGCAGGATGGTGGCGCCGAGGCCGCCGAAAAAGGCGCTGAAGCGGTTGCCCATCGCGCTGCCGAGGAAGCTGCGCAGCTGGCTGCCGAAGGCGCGCAATACGCCCGTCCGCACCATGCGCAAGCCCCACAACAGCAGCGCGGCTGCACCAAAGAGGTTGATAAGAAAGACCATCTGGATCCGTGCCGACTGAGATCTAACGACGTGCCTTAGAAAGCTTTGTCACCAAACCGTAACATATCAGGTTGAGAAGAGTCGCTCTGTCTCCCATGCAATGCTCCAGTCCTGGGGACATTCATCCGGCTAGCGGTTTCGCCAAGCCTGGGTCCTGGCATGCAGCGTGCGCGCCGCGATCAGCTGCACCACGCGGGCGGTTGCGCTCACCATCACGATCATGGTGCCCATGGCGCAGGCGGCCGCCGTGTTGCCCGCATCGTCGGTATTGACCGCCGCGATCGACAGCAGCTTGGTGTTGCTGGAGTAGAGGAAGATCACCGCCGACACC
>DATFDU010000141.1:0-2893 GCA_035251915.1 Dongiaceae bacterium
CATGCTGCGGCAGATGCAGTCCAACGGCGGCAAGGCCATGGGCTTCGGCAAGTCGCGCGCCAGGTTGCTGACCGAGCGCCAGGGACGCGTTACCTTCGACGACGTCGCCGGCATCGAGGAAGCCAAGACCGAGCTGGAAGAGATCGTCGACTTCCTCAAGGATCCGCAGAAGTTCCAGCGCCTCGGCGGCAAGATCCCGAAAGGCTGCTTGCTGGTCGGCCCTCCGGGCACCGGTAAGACGCTGCTGGCGCGCGCCATCGCAGGCGAAGCCAACGTGCCGTTCTTCACGATCTCCGGCTCCGACTTCGTCGAGATGTTCGTCGGCGTCGGTGCATCCCGTGTGCGCGACATGTTCGAGCAGGGCAAGAAGAACGCGCCCTGCATCATCTTCATCGACGAAATCGACGCGGTCGGCCGCCATCGCGGCGCCGGCCTCGGCGGCGGCAACGACGAGCGCGAGCAGACCCTCAACCAGCTGCTGGTGGAGATGGACGGCTTCGAGGCCAATGAAGGCGTGATCCTGATCGCCGCCACCAACCGGCCCGACGTGCTCGACCCGGCGCTGCTGCGCCCCGGCCGCTTCGACCGCCAGATCGTGGTGCCGAACCCGGACATCAACGGCCGCGAGCAGATCCTGAAGGTGCACATGCGCAAGGTGCCGCTGGCGCCTGACGTGGATGCCCGCACGATCGCGCGCGGCACCCCTGGTTTCTCCGGCGCCGATCTCGCGAACCTGGTGAATGAGGCCGCCCTGATGGCCGCGCGCGCCGGCAAGCGCGTCGTCACCATGTTCGATTTCGAGCAGGCCAAGGACAAGGTCATGATGGGCGCGGAGCGCCGCTCCATGGTCATGACCGAAGAGGAAAAGACCATGACCGCCTATCACGAAGGCGGCCATGCGATCGTCAACATCCACATGGCGGGCAACGACCCGCTGCACAAGGTGACGATCATCCCGCGCGGGCGCGCGCTTGGCGTCACCTGGGCGCTGCCGGAAAAGGACCGCCTTTCCATCACCAAGGAGTTCCTCGAGGCCAAGATCGCCATGTGCTTCGGCGGCCGCATCGCCGAGCAGCTGATCTATGGCGAGAACCACCTCAACTCCGGCGCCTCGAGCGACATCAAGCAGGCGACCAGCATGGCGCGCGCCATGGTCACCGAATACGGCATGAGCGAGAAGCTGGGACCGCTGCGCTATGTCGACAACCAGGAGGAAGTGTTCCTCGGCCACTCGGTGACGCGCAGCCAGACCATCTCGGGCGCCACCGCCAAGATGATCGACGAGGAAGTGCGCCGCATCGTCGAGGAAGGCGAAGCCAAGGCGCGCGAGATCCTGACCGCGCATCTCGACGAGCTGCATCTGCTCGCCAAGGGCCTGCTGGAATATGAGACGCTGAATGCGGACGAGGTGAAGGACCTGCTCGCCGGCAAGCCGATCCGCCAGGGCGGCGATCACTCCGGCCCGCACAAGCCGCGTTCCTCGATCCCGACCACCGGGGGCACGGTCACGCGCCCCGGCGGGTTCGAGCCCAAGCCAGCCGGACGCTAACCGGCCGACAAGGAACAGCCCCGCCCGAAAACGGCGGGGCTTTTCATTGGTGCCGGCCCAAGCCTTGGCATGACGGAGCAATGGCATCTATCGTGTCGCCATGATCCGCTATCTCGTTCCTCGTGGCATCATCTCCGGTCCAGCCGCCGCACGCGCGGTCGAGGCCGGCGTCGCGCTGCCGCTGGCCGGCGGGCCGCTGGCCTTCGCGACCGCGGAGGCGATCGAGCGCGCGGCTGGCCAGGAGGGAAACCGGCGGCCGGTGACCTTGGGCGAGGCGCGCGCGTTCGCGCCGGACCTGATTGAGGGCCTCACCAGGCCGCGCGCGCACTGGGCGGGCTTCGACCTCAGGCGTCCACTGATCATGGGCGTGGTCAACGTGACGCCGGACAGCTTCTCCGACGGCGGCGATTTCGCCGACGCCTCGCATGCCATCGATCACGCGCGCGCCATGCTGGCTGCCGGCGCCGACATCGTCGATGTCGGCGGCGAATCCACCCGGCCGGGGGCCAAGCCGATTGCGCCCGTGGACGAGGCAGCGCGCGTCCTGCCGGTGGTGCGGGCGCTGGCGCATGCGGGTGCCGTGGTGTCGATCGACACACGCCGCGCGTCGGTGATGGATCAGGCGGTGCAGGCGGGCGCCTGGATCATCAACGACGTCTCCGCCTTGACCGGCGATCCGGCAAGCGCGCGGGTCGCCGCCCGCTCCGGCGCCGCCGTCGTGCTCATGCATATGCTGGGCGACCCGCGGACCATGCAGGCCGATCCGCGGTACGCCGACGTCACTTGCGATCTTGTCGACTATTTTGCGGGGCGGCTGGCGGAGTTGGAGGTGCTGGGCCTCGATCGCGCGCGCGTCGCGGTCGATCCGGGCATCGGCTTCGGCAAGACCGTCCAACATAACCTGCAGTTGCTGGACGAGCTTGCGGCCTTCCACGCGTTCGGTTGCCCGATCCTGCTCGGCGCGTCCCGCAAAAGCTTCATCGGCCGCCTCAGCAAGGATGAGAAGCCGAAACAGCGCCTGGCGGGCACGCTCGCCGCGCATCAGGCCGGATTCGATCGCGGCGTGCACATCGTGCGCGTGCACGATGTTGCCGAGGCCTTCCAGGCCCGCGCGATCTGGGCGGCGGTGGGCCAGCTGGCTGCGCCAGGTCAGCCGAGCTTGTCGAGCAAGGCATAGAGCTCCGTATTCTCACGCTTGATGCGCTGCCCGAGGGTGCCGAACAGGCTCTTGGTCTCGGCCGCGAAACCTGCGGCGTTCGCGCGGATCGCGCCTTCGTGTGGCCCGGGCCGGACACGAAGGCTTGATCATTGCCAAGGCCTGTTATGAAGGGCTTTACTGGTGCG
>DATFDU010000142.1:0-5260 GCA_035251915.1 Dongiaceae bacterium
TCTTCATCCTGACCGGACTCTTCGCGGCGCTGACGCTCGGCTCGCTGATGGTCGGCGTCGTCTCCATGGGCAAGGCCGGCGAGTTCAATCGCAGGTACGGCAACAAGCTGATGCGCCTGCGCGTGTTCTTCCAGCTGGCGACCATCGCCTGCCTGATCGTGGCGGTCTACGCCTACAAGGCTGGCTAGATCCCGTGGTCAAGCTCACGCGCATCTATACCAAGGGCGGCGACAAGGGCACGACCTCGCTCGGCACCGGCAAGCGCGTGCCCAAGCACGACCTCAGGGTCGAAGCCTACGGCACGGTCGACGAGGCGAATGCCGCCATCGGTATCGCACGCCTGCACACCAGCGGCGATGCCGACGCGGCGTTGGCGCGCATCCAGAACGATCTGTTCGATCTCGGCGCCGACCTGTGCGCGCCGGAAGGCGAAGGCAGCAAAGAACGCCTGCGTATCACCGACGCGCAGGTCGAGCGCCTGGAGCAGGAGATCGACGCCATGAACGAGGAGCTGGCGCCGCTCAACTCCTTCGTCCTGCCGGGCGGCAGCGCCGCCTCCGCCTACCTGCACCTCGCCCGCACCATCGCCCGCCGCGCCGAGCGCGACATGACGCGGCTCGCCGAGCAGGGGTCGGTGAACCCGGCAGCGATCCGCTACATCAATCGCCTGTCCGACCACCTGTTCGTGCTGGCCCGCTACGAGAACGACAAGGGCGCCAAGGACGTGCTGTGGAAGCCGGGCGCCAATCGCTCGAACCCCTAGATTTCCCTCGCTTTGTATATAGCTTCCAGCTTGATACGAGTATAGTTTTAAGCTATATATCGTTCGTGAGAACGATCGTCTGGACCCATGAAGCGACGAGCCAGTTCCTGGCGCTTTCGACTGAGGTCCAGGATCGGATAGAGGCCAAGCTCGACGAACTGGCCATGAACCCCTCGGCCCTGACGAATCAGATCAAGCGGCTCAAGGGCATAAGAGCGCTACGGCTGCGGGTCGGAGACTATCGTGTGATCTTCACCGAAGACGGCACGATCTTGATGATTCTTAAGGTCGGGCATCGGCGAGACATCTACGAGTAGGAAAGCGGCATGCGCAATGCACAGATCATCAAGACCCCTGCCGGCGACGCCATGGTCCTGCTGCCAAAGGCGGACTACGACCGTCTGCTGGCGGCGGCGCGCGACAAGCTGGAGGATGAAGCCGATGCGCGCGCGGCGGCGCGTATCCTGGCCCGCCTGGAGAAGGGTGAGGAATCCACGCTCCCGTTCCAGGTCGTGAAGCGGATGCGGACGGAAAACCGAATCAAGGTGCTGCGCGAGCATCGGCAGATGACCCAGCAGGATTTGGCCGATGCGGCGGGAATGAATCGGCTCTATCTGTCCCAGATCGAGACCGGACGCGCGACCGGCGGTCTCAAGACGCTGACGCGGATCGCAAAGGTGCTCCAGGCGCCGTTAGACATGCTGCTGCCAGCCGAGGCGCCGGAAAGATCCCGGCGCACCCGCAAGTGAATGAGACGTTTGGACGCCATCTGCTAACGCGTTAGCGCCGGCGCGATCTCGTCCATCCGCTCGAAGAACACCGTCGGCGCGAGGGAGCGCAGGAAGTTCGGATCGGCATAGCCCCAAGCCACCAGCCCGCAGTCGATGCCCACATCGCGCGCCGCGGCTGCGTCGCGGGTCTCGTCGCCGACGAAGATTGCGCCGCGCTTTTCAGTGCGCATGGCCTTGAACACGGCGCGGATCTTGGATGCCTTGCCGAACAGGCTGGCGCCGCAGGCGAAGTGCGCGACATGCGCGGCCGCCGGACCCAGGACTCGGCGCACGTTGCCCTCGTCGTTCGAGCTGACCACCGCGGCCCGGACTCCATCGGCCTTGAGTTCGGCTAGCATGTCCGCCGCGCCGGGGAACAGGCGGATCTGGTCGATGTCGCGGCTCGCCAGCTCCCGCACGTGCTTGGCGATCATCGGCAGCTTCCAGGTCGGCACGCCGAGATCGTGCAGGATCGCCTTGGTGTCCAGGCCGCGTAGCCGCTCGCGGTCGCCGGGCGCGAGGCGGCGGTAGCCGAAGCGGTCCGCCACCTGGTCGAAGACGCCGAGAAACCAGGCCTGGCTGTCCGCCAGCGTGCCATCGAAATCGAACAACGCGAGACGGTGGCTCATGGGGATCGAACGGGCGGCTGAGATCATGGTGGGCCGCCAGTTCTAACAGGCTGACGATCGTCGTCTATCCCATTGCGCAGGTGCGGCATGGCGCCTCGGCGGCCGCCTAGTGCCTTGAAACTTCGCCAAATAGCCGCATCCTGGCGGATTTGGGCAAGCCCGGGTGGCCGCGTTGACTCCAGGATGGGGTAACCCTATTGTGCGACCGCGAAATGCCCTGCTGGCACCCACCATGGGCCGATTCGCAAGCCTTCAGGGGATGAGGCAGACAGGACGAAGACGGCCTTTAGAGGCCCGCGCCCGCATCTGTCAGGGACAACGATTCTTTCGAGCCGAGCATACAAGATGAAAGTACTGGTCGCGGTTAAGCGGGTGGTCGACTTCAACGTGAAGGTGCGGGTGAAAGCGGACGGCACGGGCGTCGAGACCGCCAACGTCAAGATGTCCATGAACCCGTTCGACGAGATCGGGGTCGAGGAAGCGGTCCGCCTCAAGGAAGGCGGCAAGGCAACCGAAGTGATCGCGGTTTCCCTGGGCCCGACCCAGTGCCAGGAGACGATCCGCACCGCCCTCGCCATGGGCGCCGATCGCGGCATCCACGTCCACACCGATGTCGAGCTGCAGCCGCTCAGCGTCGCCAAGCTGCTGAAGGCCGTGGTGGACAAGGAGCAGCCGCAACTCTGCATCCTCGGCAAGCAGGCGATCGATGACGACGCCAACCAGACCGGCCAGATGCTGTCCGCCCTGCTCGGCTGGGCGCAGGCGACCTTCGCCTCCAAGCTGGTGGTCAACGGCGACGGCACCGCCAACGTGACGCGCGAAGTCGACGGCGGCCTCGAGACCATCCAGGTCAAGCTGCCGCTGGTGATGACGACCGATCTGCGCCTCAACGAGCCGCGCTATGCCTCGCTGCCCAACATCATGAAGGCGAAGAAGAAGCCGATCGAGCAGCTGACGCCCGAAGCGCTCGGCGTTGATCCGGCGCCGCGCCTCAAGACACTGAAGGTGGTGGAGCCGCCGAAGCGCAAGTCCGGCGTGAAGGTGAAGTCGGTGGCGGAGCTGGTGGACAAGCTGCGCAACGAAGCCAAGGTCATCTGACCTCCGCAATCCTGTTCTGGGAATTCCTGAACCATGACCAATCTCGTTCTCGTTGAACATGACAATGCGGCGCTGAAGTCGGCGACGCTCCATCTGATCCCGGCGGCGCAGAAGATCGGCGGCGAGATCCATCTGCTGGTCGCCGGCCAGAACTGCCGCGCGGTCGCCGAGGAAGCCGCGAAGATCCCCGGCGTCGCCAAGGTGCTGCTGGCCGATGATGCGGCCTACGCCAACCGCCTGGCAGAGAACCTCGCCAAGCTGATCGCCGGCCTGGCGCCCAACTACAGCCACGTGCTCGCCGCCACCACCGCGACCGGCAAGAACGTGATGCCGCGCGCCGCCGCGCTGCTCGACGTGCAGCAGATCTCCGACATCAGCACGGTCGAAAGCGCCGATACCTTCACCCGCACCATCTATGCCGGCAACGCGCTGGCGACCGTGCAATCCGCCGACAAGATCAAGGTCATCACCGTCCGCCCGACCGCCTTCGAGGCGGTGGCGGCGACCGGCGGCTCGGCCGCGATCGAGAACGCCGCCGCGACCGGCGACACTGGCCTTGCCACGTTCGTCGGCCAGGAGCTGTCGAAGTCCGAGCGGCCGGAGCTCACCTCTGCCCGCATCGTCATTTCCGGCGGCCGCGGCATGCAGTCGGGCGACAACTTCCACATGCTGGACAAGGTCGCCGACAAGCTCGGCGCCGCCGTCGGCGCCAGCCGCGCCGCGGTCGACGCCGGCTTCGTGCCCAACGAATACCAGGTCGGCCAGACCGGCAAGATCGTGGCGCCGGAGCTCTACATCGCGGTCGGCATTTCGGGCGCAATCCAGCATCTCGCCGGCATGAAGGACAGCAAGGTCATCGTCGCCATCAACAAGGACGAGGACGCCCCCATCTTCCAGGTCGCCGATTACGGCCTGGTCGCCGATCTGTTTCAGGCGGTTCCTGAGCTGGAACAGGCCCTTTCCAAGTGACAAGGTTCAAGTATATGCCGGACGGTGAAGGTCGTGGAGCTGGGCAACAGGAAAGCAAGGTCGCGATGATCGACAAGATCGGTGTGATCGGCGCGGGCGCGATGGGCAACGGCATCGCCCATGTCTGCGCCCTCGCCAAGCTGGACGTGAAGCTGATCGACGTGAACGAAGACCAGCTCAAGAAGGCGATGGAGACCATCCGCTTCAACATGGAGCGCCAGGTCAAGCGCAACCTCATCACCGCCGCCGACGAGAAGGCCGCCCTCGGCCGTATCCAGACCGGCCTCAAGATCGACATCCTCGGCGACTGCGACATGGTGATCGAGGCGGCGACCGAAAAGGAGCAGGTCAAGAAGGACATCCTGAAGGCGCTGTGCCCGATCCTGAAGCCGAGCGCGCTGGTTGCCTCCAACACCTCCTCGATCTCTATCACCCGCCTCGCCGCCGTCACTGACCGGCCGGCGAAGTTCATCGGCATGCACTTCATGAACCCGGTGCCGGTGATGAAGCTTGTCGAACTCGTGCGCGGCATCGCCACCGAGGACAAGACCTTCGAGGCGTCCAAGGACTATGTCCGCAACCTAGACAAGACGGTGACGGTGTCGGAGGATTTCCCGGCCTTCATCGTCAACCGCATCCTGTTGCCGATGATCAACGAGGCGATCTACACGCTTTACGAAGGCGTCGGCACCGTCGAAGCCATCGACACGGCGATGAAGCTCGGCGCCAACCATCCGATGGGTCCGTTGCAGCTCGCCGACTTCATCGGCCTCGACACCTGCCTGTCGATCATGCAGGTGCTGCATGACGGCCTGTCGGACTCGAAGTACCGCCCCTGCCCGCTGCTGGTGAAATATGTCGAGGCCGGCTGGCTCGGCCGCAAGACGCAGCGCGGCTTCTACGATTATCGCGGGCCCAAGCCGGTCCCGACGCGCTGACCGCACAACCCCGCGTTGGATAGGCCAATCGATACGCTTCGTTAAGGCTGCCGGGTTAGAGTGCCCGTAACGAGGGTATAAGCGTATGGATAT
>DATFDU010000143.1:0-32583 GCA_035251915.1 Dongiaceae bacterium
CGATCAGCGCCGGGTCGGCTTGTTCATCGGGAAAGGTACGGCCGAGCCACGTCGCCCTTGCGATGGGCTATGGCGAGGAGATTGCGAAGTCCGCGATCCGCATCAGCCTCGGCTGGTGGAACAACGAGGCGGAGATCGACGGACTGGTGGCGCGGCTGGCGGATATCGCCGGCCCGAAGGTTCATAGTTTGCCGGACATGCAGCCGGCAGCCTGAAGCGAAGGGTGTGCATGAGATGAGTTCATTGCAGGAAATGAAGATCGCGGCCGACGGCCAGAACCGTCCGAAGACGCCGATCTATCTCGACTACCAGGCGACGACGCCGACCGATCCGCGCGTGGTGGAGGCGATGCTGCCCTATTTCACCACCCACTTCGGCAATCCGCACTCGCGCAACCACAGCTACGGCTGGGAGGCGGAAAAGGCGGTGGAGAACGCGCGCGCCCAGGTCGCCGCGATCATCGGCGCGGACGAGAAGGAGATCATCTTCACCTCCGGCGCGACTGAATCGAACAACCTTGCGATCAAGGGCGTCGCGCATTTCTACAAGGGCAGGAAGAACCATGTCATCACCGTGGTGACCGAGCACAAGTGCGTGCTCGATTCCTGCCGCCACCTGGAGCTGGAAGGGTTCGACGTCACTTATCTGCCGGTGCAGCAGAACGGCCTCATCGATCTGGAGCAACTCAAGGCCGCCATCCGGCCGGACACCTGCATCGTTTCGGTGATGGCGGTGAACAACGAGATCGGCGTGATCCAGCCGCTGGCGGAGATCGGCAAGATCTGCCGCGAGCGCAAGGTGTATTTCCACACCGACGCGGCCCAGGCGGTCGGCAAGATCCCGCTCGATGTCGATGCGATGAACATCGACATGATGTCGATCTCCGGCCACAAGCTCTATGGGCCGAAGGGCATCGGCGCGCTCTACGTCCGGCGCAAGCCGCGCGTGCGCCTCGAGGCGCTGATCCACGGCGGCGGCCAGGAGCGCGGCATGCGCTCCGGCACCTTGCCGACACCGCTGTGCGTGGGCCTGGGCGAAGCCTGCGCCATCGCGCAGCGCGAGATGGGCGCCGAAGCCGAGCGGCTGAAGGGGCTGCGCGACCGTTTCTACAAGAAGATCAAGGAGCAGCTGCCGGAGGTCTACCTCAACGGCGATCTCGACAGCCGCATCCCGGGCAACCTCAACCTCTCCTTCGCCTATGTGGAAGGCGAGGGGCTGATGATGGGAATCAAGGACCTGGCGGTGTCGTCGGGTTCGGCCTGCACCTCGGCGTCGCTGGAGCCGTCCTACGTGCTGCGCGCGCTGGGCGTGGAAGAGGAGCTGGCGCACACGTCCCTGCGCATCGGGTTGGGGCGCTTCACCACCGAGCACGATGTCGACTACGCGGTCGAGCACATCGTGGAATCGGTGCAGCGCCTGCGCTCCATGAGCCCGCTGTGGGAGATGGCGCAGGAAGGTATCGATATCAAGTCGATCAAGTGGGCGGAGCACTGATCGGTGCGACCGGGCCCAATGGTTGGCTTGGAATTCTAGGAGAGCACACATGGCATATAGCGAGAAACTGATCGACCACTACGAGAACCCGCGCAATGTCGGCGCATTGGACAAGGGCGACACGAGCGTCGGCACCGGCCTGGTCGGTGCGCCGGCCTGCGGCGACGTGATGAAGCTGCAGATCAAGGTCGGCGCCGATGGCAAGATCGAGGATGCGAAGTTCAAGACCTTCGGCTGCGGCTCGGCGATCGCTTCGTCGTCGCTCGCGACCGAGTGGGTGAAGGGCAAGACCCTCGACGAGGCCGAGACGATCAAGAACACCATGATCGCGCAGCACCTGTCGCTGCCGCCGGTGAAGATCCATTGCTCGGTCCTGGCCGAGGATGCGATCAAGGCCGCGATCAAGGACTATCGCGAGAAGCACGGCAAGCCGGCCGAAAAAGCGGCGGAGTAGCATCAGGATCATGGACACCGGCACCAACATCCCGGAGAGCGCGGCTGCTATGCCCGCGCCTGACGTCAAGCCGAAGCGCGCCCCGCGTCCGCGGCCGGCGGCGATCAACTTGACCGCCGCGGCGGTCGGGCGCGTGAAGGCGCTGCTTGACAAGCGCGGCAAGCCGTCCGCCGGCATCCGCATCGGCGTCAAGACCAAGGGCTGCTCCGGCCTCAGCTATACGCTGGAGTTCGCCGACGAAAAGGGCCCGATGGACGAGGTGGTGCAGCAGGACGGCATCACGGTCCTGATCGACCCCAAGGCCACGATGTTCGTCCTCGGCACCGAGATGGATTACGTCGAGGAGAAGCTGCAGTCCGGCTTCGTCTTCAAGAATCCGAACGAGAAGGGCCGCTGCGGCTGTGGCGAATCCTTCCACGTCTGATGTCGCAGTGTGATGTCGAATTCAGCCGACAATTCGAGCGCCGCGCGCGCTGGCCTGACGTCGTGCTGGTCCTGCAAGGGACCGGTGGCGGCGCAGGCGCTGTTCTGCCACACCTGCGGCGCGATCCAGCCGCCGTCGCAGCTTGATCATTTCCGCCGGCTCGGGCTCGAGCCGGATTTCGACCTCGACATCGACATCGTCGAGAAGCGCTACCTCGGCTTCCAGCGCGCCATCCATCCCGACCGCTTCGCCACCAAGCCCGCCAAGGAGCGCGCCTTCGCGGAGCGCCAGGCGGTCGCGCTCAATGAGGCCTACGAGACGCTGAAGGATCCGCTGCGCCGCGCGGCCTATCTGCTCAGCCTCAGCGGCATCGCTGCCGCGGTCTCCAAGGACGAAACGGTGCGCGATCCCGAGTTGTTGATGGAAGCGATGGAAGCGCGCGAGGCGCTGATGGAAGCGACCAGCATCGACAAGGTGGAGAAGCTGCAGGCCAAGGCCGGCGCCGACGCGATCGCGATCCTCTCCGATCTCTCCAAGGCGTTCGCGAGCGATGACCTGAAAGCCGCGAACCGCCTGACCACGCGGTTGAAATATCTGCGCAAGTATCTCGAGGAGACGCGCACGCGCCGCATCGCCCTCGAGCAGGCGCAAGGAACGGCATAGATTATGTTGCTGCAGATTCACGAACCGGGCGAGAGTCCGGAGCCGCACGCCAAGGAGCGCGGCATCGCCATCGGCATCGATCTCGGCACCACCAACTCGGTCGTGGCGGTGGTCGACGGCGAGCAGCCGGAAGTGCTGCGCGATGCGCACGGCGACGGCCTCATCCCGTCGGTGGTTGCGCTGATGCCGGATGGCGTGATTGTTGGTCGCGAGGCCCAGGCCTTGCGCGCGCAGCATCCCGATCGCGTGGTCAGCTCGATCAAGCGCCTGATGGGCCGCGGCGTGCACGACGTGAAGGCGCTGGCCGGCGTGCTGCCCTACAAGATCGCGGCCAGCGGCGATTCCGTCGGCATGGTGCGGCTGGAGGTGGCAGGCCGTTCCGTCACGCCGATCGAGATGTCGGCCGAGATCCTGAGGGCGGTCAAGGCGCGCGCGGAACAGTCGCTGGGCCAGGACATCGACCGGGCCGTGGTAACCGTCCCCGCCTATTTCGATGATGCCGCCCGCAGCGCCACCAAGGATGCCGCAAAGCTCGCTGGCCTCGAGGTGTTGCGCTTGGTCAACGAGCCGACCGCGGCCGCGCTGGCCTACGGCCTCGACAGCGGCGCGGAAGGCGTCTACGCGATCTACGACCTGGGCGGCGGCACCTTCGACATTTCGCTGCTGCGCTTGCAGAAGGGCGTGTTCCAGGTGCTGGCGACCGGCGGCGATTCCGCGCTGGGCGGCGATGATTTCGACCACGCGCTGGCGGAATGGGCGTTCACCCAAAGCAATGTCACCGGCCTGGATCAGGCCGGTGCGACCTCCTTGCTGCTGGCGGCGCGGGCGGCCAAGGAAGCGCTGACCGGCGCGGACCAGGCGACCCTGCGTGCCGAGCTTGGCGGCCGCGAAATCGCTCAGCCCATCACGCGCAAAGCCTTCGAGGCGATGATCGAGCCGCTGATTCAGCGCACCATGCGCGCCTGTCGCCAGGTGCTCGACGATGCGCAGGTCACTCAGAAAGACATCGAGGGGGTGGTGCTGGTCGGCGGTTCCACCCGCGTGCCTCTCGTGCGGCGTCAGGTGGAGAAATTCTTTGGCCGCGCGCCGCTCGCCGACATCAATCCCGACGAAGTGGTCGCGGTCGGCGCCGCCTTGCAGGCCAAGGCGCTGACCCGCGGCAGCGACACGCTGCTGCTCGACGTCATCCCGCTGTCCCTCGGTATCGAGACCGTGGGCGGCATCGTCGAAAAGGTGATCGACCGCAACACCCCGATCCCGGTCGCCAAGGCGCAAGAATTCACCACCTATCAGGATGGCCAGACCGGCATGCTGATCCACGCGGTGCAGGGCGAGCGCGAGACCGTCGATGCCTGCCGCTCCCTCGGCCGGTTCGA
The DNA here is from genome assembly GCA_035251915.1 of Dongiaceae bacterium. Lineage (GTDB taxonomy): Bacteria > Pseudomonadota > Alphaproteobacteria > Dongiales > Dongiaceae > Dongia_A. The sequence goes on from DATFDU010000143.1 coordinate 4,412, forward strand.
GCTGCTCGGCATCCCGCCGATGGTCGCGGGCGCCGCACGCATCCAGGTGACGTTCGCGGTCGATGCCGACGGCCTGCTCACCGTCTCGGCCACGGAGAAGGCCACCGGCATTCGAGCCGAAATTGCGGTGAAGCCGAGCTATGGCCTGACCGAGGCCGAGATGGCGGACATGTTGCGCGACAGCCTGGTCCACGCCCGCGAGGATATGGAGCAGCGCCTGCTGATCGAGGCGCGGGTCGAGGCGGAGCGGGTGCTGCTGGCGCTCAACGCCGCGCTGGCGGCCGATGGCGCATTGCTCTCCACCGAGGAGCGCGGCGGGATCGATTCAGCAATCGCTAAGCTTCGCCAATCCATAAAGGGCGAGGACCGCGATCTCATCAACGCGGCGGTGGAGGGGCTGGATCACGCGACCCATGCCTTTGCCCAGCGCCGGATGGATCGGGCGGTGGCCTTGGCGCTGAAAGGCCATTCCCTTGACGAGGTTGAGGCTAGTATGGCAACTGACGCGGCCCCGCAGGGGAGCCAGCCAGGGGTCCCAGGCCCAACGCGTTGAATTGCGGATTTCCTAACGGAGTCAAGTAGATGCCCAAGATGACCTTCATCAATCCCGATGGCACGCGCCTCGAAGTCGAAGCGCCGGTCGGGCTTTCGGTGCTGGAAATCGCGCATCGCAACAACATCAGCCTGGAAGGCGCCTGCGAGGGCTCGCTCGCCTGCTCGACCTGCCACGTGATCGTCGATCCCGAGTGGTACGACGTGCTGCAGACCGCGACCGAGGACGAGGAGGACATGCTCGATCTCGCCTTCGGCCTCACGCACACGTCGCGCCTCGGCTGCCAGATCAAGATGACGGAAGAGCTGGACGGCCTCACCGTCAGCCTGCCGACCGCGACGCGCAACATGATGGTCGACAAGTAGCGGCCGAAAGAAACGATCCGGAGCTGGACGACGATATGGCCAAGAAACTGCGCTGGACCGACGTCCACGATATCGCGATCGAGCTGGAGGAGGCGCGTCCCGACGCCGACATCGTCAACCTGCGCTTCACCGACCTGTGGAAGTGGGTGCAGGAGATTCCGGATTTCGAGGACGATCCGAACAAGTCCAACGAGAAGATTCTCGAGGCCATCCAGGCCGCGTGGATCGAGGAGCGCGGGTGAGCGAGACGTCTCTGACCCGCCCAACTCAAACTCCCCTCACTGAGAAGATCGCGGGCGAAGCGCTCGAAGCCGGTCTGCGCAAGACGGTCCAGTTCCCGCGCACCGGTTCACTGTTCCACGCGATCCTGGCGCGGCCGTGGATCGATCCGCTGTGCCTCTGGGGTTTGAAGCGCGCGCTGCCGGCCTCGCGCGCCTGGGCGGCCGCGGGCGCCAGCAGCACATCGCTCGAAGGGTTCGCGCGCCAGCTCGGGCTGTTCGGCCTGCCGCCGCGTCTGCGCACCAAGCTCAACACCACCCACCGCCTGCGCCTGCTCTCTAAGGCCGCGCAGACGCGCTGGGCCGAGATGGCGTTCGAAGGCACGGAGGGCGACCTCGCCGCAGCCGAGCGCGAGCGCCGCCTGACCGCACAGGCCTACATGGCCAACCGGTTCCGCTATCTCTCGTTCGCGAAGAAGTATCGCGTGTCACCCGTGCGCTACCGCACGCCGACGCCGGACTTCGCGATCGAGGCGCTGTCGCAGGTTCTGGTAGATCCCGATGCGTTGTTCCTGGTGCCCGAGGTCCTGCCGCAGATCGAGCGCAGCAAGAGCGTCGATCATGGCGACGTGATCGAATACTGGCTGCGCTTCGAGAGCGAGGGCGTCGGCGACGATCCGGCCGACACCTGCTACGCCCACATCTACGAGCCAAAGCAGCACGCCGCCAACCTGCCGAGCTTCTTCTTCGCCCATGGCCTGGCGATGGAAACGGAGATGATGCTCGATGGTCCGCGCAGCTTCCTCGACATGGCGCGCGTCGGCATGCGCATCGTGCTGCCGGACGGGCCGGGCCATAACCGGCGCTGCAAGACCGGCTACTACGGCGGCGAGAGCTTCCTGACCGAGCCGCCGATCTCCGGCATCCAGCATTTCGTGCGCGCCGCGCGCGAGTATGCCGCGCTGATCGCCTGGTGCCGCGTGCAAGGCCCGGGCAAGATCTCGCTCGGCGGCATCTCCCTCGGCGCGCTGACGGCCCAAGTCACGGCCAGTCGCTGGCGCTATTGGCCGACGGAGTGCAAGCCCGATGCCCTGTTCCTCATGACCTCGACCGCGCGCATCAGCGCTCTGCCGCTGGAATCCTCGCTCGGCCGCATTGCGGACATCGACAACGAGGTCCGCCGTCATGGCTGGCGGGCTGAGCACTTCGAGGTGCTGGAGCCGATCACCGACGCCACCGCGGAACCGCCGATCGACCCCGCCAACATCGTGCTCATGGTCGGCAAGCGGGACGACGTAACACCGGCGGCCGGCGGCCACCAGCTGGCCGGGCAATGGCGCATCCCGAAGGAAAACCTGTTCGTCCGGGATCGCGGCCACTTCTCGGCCGCCATCGGTCTCGGCGTCGATCCGGCGCCTTATGCGCGGATGTTCGACATCCTAAGCCGTTGAATTTGCGGCTGAGTTGGCCCAGATAAGGCGCACGTGTAGGATGCCCCTCTGACAGCAGAAGTGGCGTCAAGAGAGCGGAGCAAGACGGACCAACCATGAACTCGCTCGGTTTCAACAAGCGGCCGGAGGATACGCGCGTGGTCGTCGCCATGTCGGGCGGCGTCGACAGCTCGGTCACGGCTGCCTTGCTGACGCGCGAGGGCTATGACGTGGTCGGCATCACCCTGCAGCTCTACGACCACGGCCTGACGGTGGGCAAGAAGGGCGCCTGCTGCGCGGGACAGGACATCTATGACGCGCGGATGGCCGCGGACAAGATCGGCATCCCGCACTATGTCCTGGATTACGAGAGCCGCTTCTCCGACGCAGTGATGCAGGATTTCGCGGATTCCTATCTCGCGGGCGAGACGCCGATTCCCTGCGTGCGCTGCAATCAGCGGGTCAAGTTCCGCGACCTGCTCGCGCAGTCGCGCGAGCTTGGCGCCGAGGCGCTGGCGACCGGCCACTATGTGAAGCGCGTCATGGGCGCGCGCGGTGCGGAGCTGCATCGCGGCGCCGATCCCAAGCGCGACCAGAGCTATTTCCTGTTCGCAACCACGCCGGAGCAGCTCGATTATCTGCGCTTCCCGCTGGGCGATCTGCCGAAGACCGAAACCCGCGCCATCGCCGCGGAGTTCGCGCTGGCGGTGGCCGACAAGCCGGACAGCCAGGACATCTGCTTCGTGCCGACGGGAGGCTACGCCAGGGTGGTGGAGCGCCTGCGCCCCGGCGCGGCCGAGCCAGGCGAGCTGGTGCACATGGACGGCCGCGTGCTGGGCCAGCATGACGGCCTCATCAACTTCACCGTCGGCCAGCGCAAGGGGCTCGGCCTCGGCGACCTCCACGAGAACGGCCAGCCGCTCTATGTCGTGCGCTTGGAGCCGGAGACGCGCCGCGTGTTCGTCGGCCCGAAGGCGGCGCTGGCCAAGTCGAGCGTCACGCTGCGCGAGGTCAACTGGCTGGGCCGGGCCGGCGAGCCGACCGAGAACGTCGAGGTCGAGGTCAAGCTGCGCTCGATGACCGAGCCGAAGCCGGCGATCGTCTCGCTGCTGCCCGGCGGTTACGCCCGCGTTGCGCTCAAGGAGCCGCAGTTCGGCATCGCGCCGGGCCAGGCCTGCGTGTTGTATCAGGGCAGCCGCGTGCTCGGCGGCGGCTGGATCGAGCGGGAACGGACGGCAGAAGCAGCGTAGGGGGAGCGTGCATGGACCTCACCGAATTGACCGAAGAGCTGCGCAAGCGTGCGGGCCAGAATGTGAAGCTCGGCTACAAGGTGAAGTTCATCCTCGGCGATGACGACGGCATCATCTTCTGGGACGGCACCGAGCATCCGCCGGCGATCGACAACGAGGACAAGGCGGACGCCACCACCACCATCCGGATCTCGGCGGAGAACCTCGAGAAGCTGATGGCCGGCGGGCTCGACCCGACGCTCGCCTACATGACCGGCAAGCTGAAGGTCGAGGGCAGCATGGGCGTGGCCCTGAAGCTGACCTCCATGTTCGCGGATTAGGACGCGAGATCAAAGACTTGCGCCATCCTTGACGGGGCGGACGGCGGCCGCTATACGCTTGCCTCCGCATTCCGGCCGGCCCTCAAAGCCGGCCTTCGGTGGCGCCGTAGCTCAGCGGTAGAGCAGGGGAATCATAATCCCTTGGTCGGTGGTTCAAATCCGCCCGGCGCTACCAACTTTTCCGTCCTGCCTCTCGGCCGCAACCGCGGCGACGTATTGGCGAAGACCGTCCGACAGCGTGACCTGAGGGCAGTAGCGCAGATCGCGTATCGCGTTGGTCAGGGTGAAACTGGCCGCTCCGATGTCTGGCGACGATTCACGTCCGAACGTCACGCGAAGTGCGGGCAGAATGGATTTCAGGGTCTGCACCACGTCTCCCATTGTAGCCGGTTCGCCGGCTGAGATGTTGTAAGCGCGGCGTGGCAGCCCGCGGGGAGCCTTTGCCGCGGCGAGGACGCCGGCGATGGCATCATCGATGAAGAGATAGTGCGTCGGCTCCATGGCGTGATGGTCAAGCGCGACCGCCTCGTCCGCAAGGCCGGCGCGGATCAGGCGTTCGAGCGTCGTCGGCGTCCGTCGCCCGGGACCGTAGATCCAGGCAAGCCGCACGGCGACGCCATCGATGCCATGCTGGCTGGCATACCCTGCCAGGGCGGCCTCGGCGGCGACCTTGCTGGCGCCGTAGACGCTCTGCGGGGCGAAGGCGGAATCCTCGTCGATTGGTCCGACCGGGTCCGAACCATAGACATCGACCGAGGAGCACAGCACGAACCGGCTGACCTTGTTGATCAACGCCGCTTGCAGCAGATGGACGGTCCCCGTCACATTGATCTGCCAGATCTCGAGCGGGCGGTCGGCCATCACCATCGGACCCGAAACGGCTCCAGCATGGATGATCGTGTCGACGGGGCGGTCTCGCAGAAGACGTTCGACCTCATCTTGCCGGGTGAGATCGCAGATCTGCAGGGCGTTGACTGTGGTCTCCTGGGCAAGGTCGCTGCCGACGACATCCTCGCCCTCCGAGATCAGGCGTTTCACCACGGCATTGCCCAGGAATCCTGCGGCCCCGGTTACGAGCACCCGCCCGAGCGGGCGACCTTCGCCATGTGGTCTCTCCTGAACCATGGTTCGCCCTTCGCCCAGTGATGAATGCGGGGCGTAGCTTGTGACAAATAATGATGCCAAGCTAGTCTCAAGCTAGGCGCGCACGACGCATTGGAACAGACATTGCGTGACATCATGGATAGGTTGCTGGCTTCCGACGAACCCGAGCCGGTGGCGGTGCAGAACCCGCATGCCGGCTCCCCGATCCTGTTCACCTCCGATCATGCAGGTCGGGCCATCCCGCGCCGGCTGGGTACGCTCGGCCTCGGCGATGCCGATCTCGAACGCCATATCGCCTGGGACATTGGCATCCAGGGCGTCACCTCCTCCCTCGCGGACAAGCTCGGCGCGACCTACATCTACCAGCGCTATTCGCGCCTGGTGATTGACTGCAACCGGCGGCCGGGGAGTTCGCAGTCGGTCATGCTGATCAGCGACGGCACCGATATCCTCGGCAACCGCAACCTGACCGAAGACGAGGTGCGCGCGCGGGAGACCGAGATCCTGCATCCCTATCATGACGTCATCGATCGGGAGCTGGAGCGCCGGCAGGCGGAGCGGAGGCCCACCGTGATCTTCTCGATGCACAGCTGCACCCCGATCTTCGGCAACGACCCGCCGAGGCCCTGGCACATCGGAGTCATCGCCCACAGCGATTGGCGGATCGGCGATGCGCTGATCGATCTGCTTGCCGCTGAGACCGATCTGTGCGTCGGCCGGAACAAGCCTTATGAAGTCGTCATGGATATCGACTATACGGTACCCATTCACGCCGAGGGCCGTGGCCTTCCCTACGTCGAGATCGAGATCCGGCAAGACCTCATCGGCGATGCGAGGGGGCAGCTGCATTGGGCGGAACTGCTGAGTGGCATCCTGCCGCGGGTGGTGGAACGATCGGGAGTCCTCACTGGATGAAATGGTGCGTGCCATCTGATGTCAGCCGGAAGCTGAGCAGGAACGGGAAGAGGGGAGGCTTTGCGTCATGATTCGGGAACCTCTGACGATGTTCTGCTACGCGGACATCTCGGGCACGGTGCGCGGCAAGGGCTTTCCAAGCCACCAGCTCGACAAGCGGCTGAAGAGCGGCGTGGGATGGACACCGACCAACATCATGTTCACGGCGCTTGGCACGATTGCGCCGTCGCCCTTCGGCCCGTTCGGCGACCTTATCCTGAAGCCCGATCCGAACGCCGAGGCCAACGTCGATTTCGGCGACGGCTCACCCAAGGAGCACTTCTTCCTGTGCGATGTGCTGGAGACCGACGGCAGTCCCTGGTCGTGCTGCCCGCGCACGCTGTTGCGCAACACCGCCGATGAATTGAAGCGCGAAACGGGCATAACAGCGCAGGTCGCCTTCGAGCACGAGTTCTTCTATTCCGGCGCGCGCGGTCGGGTCGGCGACATGTATGCGCTGGACGGTGTGCGGCGCCATGGTGCTTTCGGCGAGACCTTCCTGGCGGCGCTGGCCCAATGCGGCATCGAGGCCGACAGCTACCTGGCAGAGTTCGGCGAGGGCCAGTTCGAGGTGACGTTCCCGCCGGAAGGGCCGCTCGCTGCCTGCGACAAGGCGGTGATGCTGCGCGAGATCACGCGCGGTACCGCTTGGCGCCTCGGCCACACGGTGAGCTTCTCGCCACGCATGAGCCCGACCTCGATCGGCAACGGACTCCATATCCACGTGAGCCTGTGGGACGAAGCGGGCAAGCCGATCAGCCATGATCCGAAGGGACCGCGCGGCGTCAGCGCGACCGCCGGCAGGTTCCTGGCGGGCGTGCTGCGGCACATGCCGGCGCTATGTGCCTTCACCGCGCCGACGCTGGTATCCTATCTGCGGCTGGTGCCGCACATGTGGAGCGCGGCCTGGACCAGCCTCGGCTATCGCGATCGCGAAGCCGGCATCCGGATCTGCCCGACCTTCGCGACCTCCGAGCGCAGCACGGCGGAGCAGTTCAATTTCGAGTATCGCGCTGCGGATGCTTCGGCCTGTCCTTACCTCCAGGTCGCCACGATCCTGAAGGCGGGCCTGGCAGGGCTCAAGGAAAACCTGCCGGTGCCGGAGCCGTTGGTCGAGCAGGATCCCGGCGCCTTCAGCGAGGCCGAGCGCCAGAAGCGCGGCATTGTCCGGCTGCCCACCACTCTGGCTGCGGCGCTCGATGCGCTCGACGCCGACTCGGTCGTGCAGGGCTTCCTGCCGCCGCGTCTGCTGGAAGCCTATCGCGGCAACAAGCGCGCGGAGCTGGCACTCGGCAAAGACTGGACGCCAGAGGAAGTCTGCAAGCGCTACGCCGAGGTGTTCTAGGCGCCGTTGATCGCGCCGACGAGCTGAGCCGTGGTCAAGATGCGGCAATATCCCTTGAATGCGTTGAGCGCGTTCTCATGGCGGGGCGCACTGTGGGTGGCGCACGCATCGGACACGCAGACCGGATAGAAGCCGCGGTCGGCCGCGTCGCGGACCGTATGATCGACGCATTGGTCGGTCAGGAATCCCGTCACCACCAGCGTGTCGATGCCGATGTTGCGCAGCAGGTACTCGATGTTGGTCGAGTTGAACACGCCGGACGAGGTCTTGGGCAGCACGATGTCGTCGTCGCCCGGTGCCACTGCCTCCAGCACCTTGGCGTCCCACGAGCCTTTGGCGATGAAGAACCTGGAGAGCTTGTAGTCGAGGCTGCGGTCGCGGCCGTCCCTGGTGTAGTTCTCCATCACCGTATACATCACCTCGCCGCCGACGCCGCGGAACGCATCGATCAGCCGGCGCAGGTTGGGCAGCACCACGTCGCGCACCTGTGCGCCAAAATAGGGCTGACGCTGTGCGACCTCCGGGTTCCACACGTAGTTCTGCGTATCGATCAGGAGCAGGCAGGTGCGCTTCGGCTCGAACCGGCGCTCGCGGGTCAACGATGCATCTTCCGGGCGTTGCATGATCGTCTCTTCGAGTGATGGAGCACGGGAGCTTACTGCTGTGTCAGGCGCCGGGGTAGTGCCAGGCGCCTTTCTTCGCGAGCAGGCGCTCGAGGCGCACGGCGATGGCGAGTAGCCGCGTCTCGCTGCCGGGCGCGCCGATCAGCTGGAGACCGACCGGCATCCCCGCGGCGTCGCGGCCGGCCGGGATGGTCACCGCGCACAGGCCAAGGAAGCTGGCCGGGCAGGTGTTGCGCAGCGCCAGCAGGTTGGTCCGGATGTAGGCCTCGTGATCGGCGATCTCTGCGACCGGCGGTGGCGTGATCGGCACCGTCGGAGAGATCAAGGCGTCAGTTTCGGCCAGGGTGTTCGCGGCATCAACTGCCAGCGCGGCATAGCGCGCCTTGCGCTGCAGATAGTCCCACGCCGGCAATTCCTTGCCGGCGTCCATCCGCCGGCGCACGCGTGGATCGAGGATCTCGAGCCAATCGGGCAGCTCGGCGGACAGAAAGGCGTAGAGCTCCGCCGAGACGATCCCGCCCTTGTGATAGAGCTCAAACAGATCCTTGAGCGCCGGCAGTGCAGCATCCGCGACGCGTGCGCCATCCGTAGCGGCGAGGCTGAGGGCGTCGTCCACCCGCTCGGGCACGCCAGGCGACGTATCCTCCCAGAAATAGCGTTCGGCTCGGCCAAGCCTGATGCCGGTCAAATCCGCAAGGGAAGGAACCTCTGACCCGTCCAGTTGCTCGAAGGCGAAGGCGAGATCGGTGGCGCTCCGCGCGAGCAGGCCAGTGGTATCGAAAGTCGGACTCAAGGGCACCACGCCGTCGGTGGACCAGCGGCCCTTGGTGGTCTTGATGCCGGCATTGCCGGTCATGCTGGCGGGAATGCGGACCGAACCGGCGGTGTCGGTGCCGAGCGAGATCAGCGCCGTGCCTTCGCCGAGGCTGACGCCCGCGCCGCTCGACGAACCGCCAGGCGAACGGTGCACCTTGCGGTCCTGCGGATTCCACGGCGCCGGCCAGTGCGCATTGAGGCCAAGCCCGCCGAACGCGAACTCGACGGTGTGGGCCTTGCCCATGATCACCGCACTCTGCCGGCGCAGCGTTCGCACCAGCGGGCCTTCGTGGCGCCAGCGCGCGGGCAGCTCGCGCGGGCTGCCGGCGAAGGTCGGCAATCCCTCGACCCCGTAGAGATCCTTGATCGACACTGGGATACCTTGCAGGGGACCCAACCGCTTGCCGGCGACGAGCGCCGCGTCGGCTGCATCGGCCTGCCGCAACGCAAACTCTGGCGCCCACGTCTTGTAGGCATTGAGCGACGGATCGTGGCGCGCCCGCGCCTCTTCGATCAAAGTTCGAGCGTGCAGCCGGCCATCGGCAAGGCGAGCCGAAATCTCGGCAAGCGACCAATCGAGAGGTGACGTCATCGTTAGAATCCTACGCCATGATGTCGCCGCCGTTCGGATCGAACACGGCGCCGATATAGAAACCGGCATCATCGCCGGCCAGCAGCAGGGCGGTGGGCGCGATTTCCTCCACCTTGCCCTGGCGCTTCAGGATGAGCTCGTTCTGTTTCCTGGAGGCCCATTCCGGCGGCAGCTTCATGTCGGTATCGAGCGGACCGGGGCAGATCGCATTGACGGTGATGTTGTCGGCAGCGACCTCATAGGAGAGCGAGCGCGTGAGGCCGAGGATGCCGGCCTTGGCGGCGGCGTAGTGCGCCATGCCTTCGCCGCCCTTGTGCGCGAGCTGCGAGCCGATGTTGATGATTCGGCCATAGCGGCGGCGCTTCATGGCGGGCAGCACCGCCCGCGTGCAGAGGAAGACGCTCTTGAGGTTGATGCGCAGCATCTCATCCCACATCTCGGTCGGCATCCGTTCGAGGAGGGAAACGGTGGCGATGCCGGCATTGTTGACCAGGACGTGCGGATCACCGAGCTTGGCCAGGATCGTGGCAAACGCCTGATCGACGGCCCTCTCGTCACCCACGTCTGCTCCGACGGCGAGACTGCGTCGACCCAGCTCGGTGATCTCGACCGCAGTGCGATTCGCGCCTTCCGCATTGCGATCGATGATCGCCACATCGGCGCCCTCACGCGCATAGAGCAGGGCAATCGCCTTGCCGAGGCCGGCGGCGGCGCCGGTCACAACCGCGATCCGTCCGTCCAGTTTTCCCATGGTACTTTCTCCGTTCCCCGCGTTCGGCTCTTCAGGACGCGCACGACAGAGGGGGCGGTCTTGCGGACCACCCCCTCGGATGTCATCTGGAGACCCTTGATCGCGGGATCAACGTTGGTCAGCTTGCCGGCTTGCGATTGCCGACCGGCATGAACTTGCCGTCTTTCACCGCGATGATCGTCACCTCCTTGTCCGGTGCGCGATTCTTGTTCGAGAAGTCGGCATTGCCGGTGACCCCTGCGAAGGTGGTAATGGTGAAGATGGCATCATTGATGGCCTTGGGACTGAGGTCCGGCGCCTTGTTCATCGCCTCCACCATCAGATTGACGGAGTCGTAGCCAAGGCCGGCGAACGCGTTCTCCGGCGGGATGCCATACTCCGCCTTGTAGGCTTCGATGAACTTGGCGACGATGGGGTTGTCCGTGCTCATCGCCATGTGCGTCGTGAAATAGACATCAACGGTGTTGTTGGCGCCGGCATTCTTGACGAGGTCGGGATTGTCGAAGGCATCGCCACCGATGATCGGAATCGTCACCCCGGCCTCACGCGCCTGCCGCACGAAGGTCGCGTCGTCGCCCGGATTCATCGCCGCATAGATGATGTCCGGCGGAGGATTGGTGCCGCGAATCTTGGTGATGTGACTGGAATAGTCGGTGTCGCCGGTGTGGTAGCTGCTCTCCTCGATGATCTGGCCGCCGTCCCGTTTGAACCGCTCCTGGAAGAACTGGGCGATGGCACGGGTATAGTCGGTATCGCCGTCTCGCAGCAGGAAGGCGGTCTTCGCGCCCAGGTCCTTCATGGCGAACTCGGCTGCGACATAGGCCTGATAGTCGTCGCCGAACGGCATCATGTGCGCGAACTCGCCGATCTGCTCCGGCAGGTTGGGCACGGTGCCGCCGGTATCGAGATAGGGGATGCCGGCATCCTGAGCGATTGGCGCGCTTGCCAGATAGAAGCCCGAATCGCAGACGCCGATGATCGCCGTCACCTGATCCTCGTGGACCAGGCGCTGGGCGGCATTTGCGATGTCGGCCAAGGTGCTCTTGCCGTCATACTGGATGAGCTCGATCTTTTGCCCCTTCACGCCGCCCGCCTCATTCACCTGCTTGACCGCGAGCTTGGCTCCCTTCAGCGCCGGATCCTCGATCGTGGCATAGGAACCGGTCAGGCTGTAGATCGAGCCGAGTTTCAGTGTGTCCGCCGCGCGGGCAAGCCCGGGCAGCAAAGAGGTGCCGACGGCCGCCGTGGTGGCGACCAGAAAGACGCGCCTTTTCATTGTTCGCCTCCCTGTTGTGTCTCCGGTGGCATGCCAATCAGATGTCGGCTCCGGCGCCACCCTATGCGGAACCGCCTCGCTTGCTCTGTCGTGAGAGGCCGAACAGCGGCCGCCACGAGAACTCCCTTGCGCCGGCGAGCCCGGCGGGCTTGACCAGCATGACGCCGATGAGGATGAGCGCGGTGACGATCTGCGTCAATCCGTTGAGCGCCGGCACTTCGATGCCAAGAATGCTGCCGCCGCGTTCGAGCGGGATGATGAACTGCGGCAGGATGGTCATGATGACGGCGCCGAGGATACTGCCCGTGATGCTGCCCATGCCGCCCAGAATCATCATCGCGACCCCGAGAAACACCGCGTTGAACGAGAACTGGCCGGGGGTCAGGATGCGCAGCAGGTGGCCGAGCAGGCCGCCGGCGATGCCGGCGAAGAACGCCGCGATCGTGAAGCCGATCAGGCGCGTCCGGGCCACGTGGACGCCGGACATCTGCGCCGCCACGAAGTCGTCGCGTACCGCGCGCAGTGCGCGGCCAAAGCGCGAATGCACCAGCCGGTATACGACATAGATCGTCAGAACCATGAAACCCGCGATCCACCAGAGATTGGCAAGGCGCGGAATGCCGGACAGGCCGAGCGCGCCGCGCGTGTAGTCGACCAGGTTGACGATGGCAACCTGCACGATGACGGTGAGGCCCAGCGTGGCCACCGCAAGGTAGTGGCCGCGCAGCCGCAGGACGGGCCAGCCGACGAGGATCGCGATCACGGAGGCGGCCACGCCGCCGATCAGCAGCGCCGGCAGGAACGGCAGCTGCAGCTGCAGCATCCAGTCAGGGTATCCGGGAATGCGCATGCCCTTCATCGCCACCGGATAGGTGAGGATCGCCGCCGTGTAGCCGCCGATCGCCATGAAGGCCGGATGGCCGAGCGAGAACATGCCGCCAAATCCGGCGGCGAAGTTCAGGCTGACCGTCGCCATGATATTGATGCCGAGCAGTCCGAGTATCTGCAGATAGAACGGATTGAGCTGGGCCTGGGCTGCCCAGACGGCGAGCGCGAAGGCGGCAACGGCCGCGAGGGTAGCCCATGTCGCCTGGCTCATGGCATCACACCTTCACGCTCTCCGGCTTGCCGAACAGTCCGCTCGGCCGCACCAGCAGCACAAGGATCAGAACCAGGAAGACATAGGCGTCGCGATATTGGGCCAGTGCATCCGGCAGGTAGCCGACGACGAATATCTCCAGCAAACCCAGGATGAGGCCGCCGGCGACGGCGCCGGGAAACGACCCTATGCCTCCGATCACCGCGGCTACGAACCCCTTGAGGCCGGGCAGGAAGCCGGAAAGGGGCGTGAGGTGCCCATACTTGTATCCGATGAGAACGCCGGCAACGCCGGCGAGCGCCGATCCGATCACGAAGCAGATCATCACGAGGAACGGCACGTGCACGCCCATCATGCGCGCCGCGCTCATATCCTGGGCCAGGGCACGCAGCGCCCGGCCGTGCCGGGTCTGCTTCAGAAACAGGTGTGTCACCAGCATCGCCGCGATCGCGATCAGGACGATTGCGATGTCCACATTGCGCAACACGATCTCTCCCAGCCGGAACGGCTGGTCCAGGAACGGCGCCGGCGCCGGCCGCTTCGGCTGCGGCGAGGTCATCATCAAGACCAGGTTCTGCAGAAGCAATGAAACGCCCAGGGAGGCTACCAGCAACGTCACCTCCGGCGATCTCAGCAGCGGCCGATAGATCGTCCACTGGACGATCAGCCCCATGATGGTTGCGCCGGCGATCCCCGCAAGCAGCACGAGCCAGGCCGGAGCCCCGAGCGCGGAGACCGGCAAGGCCAGGAACACGCCGACCATCAGGATCTCGCCGTGCGCGAAGTTGATCATGCGCAGGATGCCGTAGACCATGCTCAGCCCGATCCCTACGAGTGCGTAGAGGAAGCCGAGCACCAGTCCGTTGGCGAGATGCTGCAGAAATTCGCTGAGCTCGGACATCCCCTTACCCCAGGTATGCTTCGATGACGTCGGAGCGGGCCTTCAGCTCAGGCGCCGGCGCCGAGAGGGTCACCCTGCCGGTCTCCAGCACATAACCGAAGTCGGCCACTTCCAGGGCCATCGCTGCGTTCTGCTCCACCAGCATGATGGAGCATCCCAGCTTGCGGATCTCGGCGATGGTTTCGAAGATCAGCTCGACCAGGTTGGGTGCGAGTCCCAGCGACGGTTCGTCGAGCAGCAGCAATGTCGGTTCCGCCATCAGCGAACGGCCGATCGCGACCATTTGCTGCTCGCCTCCCGACAGCGTGCCCGCCTGTTGCCGTTGGCGGTCGGCGACGCGCGGAAACAGCGCATAGACGCGCTCGAGGGCCGCGCGGATGACAGCCTGGTCGGTCACGTTATACGCGCCAAGCAGCAGGTTCTCCTGCACCGTCATGTCAGGGAACAGCCGGCGGCCCTCCGGGCACATGACGATGCCCTGCGTGACCCGTTGCTCACAGGACAAGCGCGTGATGTCGGCTGTCTTGTAGACAACCCGCCCCTTATGGGCTGCGACGATCCCGCTGACGGTCGAAAGCAGGGTTGTCTTGCCGGCGCCGTTGGCCCCGATGATGGCGGTGATGCTGCCACTGGCGACACTCAGGGAGACGCTTCGCAGCGCCGGCACGGCGCCATAGCGCGCGTCAAGGTTCTTGACCTCCAGCACCGGCGCGCGGGTCGCGGACGCTTCGCTTGCCGCGCCAGGAGCCGTTCTGGCTGCGCTGAGTTCACCGGTGCCGAGGTAAGCGGTGACGACCTCGCGGTTCTGACGCACTTCGTCCGGCGTGCCTTCCACCAGCAGTTTGCCGAAATCGATGACGGTGATGCGCGGGCATAGGTCGGAAACGAACTGCATATCGTGTTCGACGAGCAGAAGAGCGAAATCGCGTTCCGCGTGCAAGTTGCGAATGAGCTCCATCAGCTGCTGGCTCTCGGCGCTGGTCAGTCCGGCGGCCGGCTCGTCGAGCAACAGCAGCGACGGATTGGCGACCAGGCTTCGGGCCAGATCGACGCGCTTCTGCACGCCATATGGCAGGTTGCCAGCCGTCTCCCGCGCATAGTCCGCGATCTGTAGGGCCTCGAGCGCGGCCATGCTGCGCTCGTGCGCCTCCCGTTCGAAGCGGCGCGAAGCCGGCAGACCGAGCAGGATCGACCCCGGGGAAGGCGCCTGTGCGCCAAGATGCGTGCCCAGCATCACGTTCTCGACCACACTCATGGCCTGGAACAGACGCAGCGTCTGGAACGTGCGCGCCACACCGCGACTGGCAATCTGGTCCGGCCGCAGGCCGACAACCGAATGGCCGGCCACCCGGATCTCGCCGCTGCGCGGCCGATAGAGTCCGGTTATGACGTTGAAGGCCGTCGACTTGCCCGACCCATTCGGCCCGATCAAACCCCGGATCTCGCCTGCGCGCAGCGTCAGAGAGAGATTCTCGAGCGCGCGCACACCACCGAAGTTGATCGAGACGTGATCCAGTTCGAGAACCGGCGTGGCGGACCTTGATGGTCGCACCAGCGGACCGGCGGCGACCGACTGAGCCTGGGTCGCGAGCGCGCTCAACCCTCCACCTTGTGATGAGGACGGCGCTGGAGGAGGTGTTGCAGGATCATGCTCGCCACTTCGATCATGCGTCTGAGATGCTCACGCGGCTGCGAGCCAGCTCAAGCGGTTGATAACCCGGCCCTTGCGCGGATCGAGACAGTACCGCCTGTCGTTGGCCACCGCAAGGAAGGTCGCGCGGCCCCGCTGGCCGATCCGATGCCGTGCCGGCACTCCTCATCTGGAGAGAGCGTGCCGATGAATTCTGGCTTCCAACGCATGCATCGTCGGTGAGACCTCACAGCGGCAGCGGGAAACAGGTCCGTGTCGCGGTGTCGTCCCCGGGGCTTGGATGATGCTCCTCCTGTCTTTCGGTTCTCTTGACCATGTAGGATCGAATTCCGTAGCGGCGACGATCGCGGTCTTACATCATGCTGAGTCCCGGAGGGCATTGTGGCGCATCGCAATCGTCACCGTTTCTCGATCTCGCGATGCGATCGCCGGCGACGATTGCCGATCCGTCGGCAGAGTGAGACGGCCACGCGACGCCGAGGTCAATTATTCGAGCTGAACTGACCTGCATTCACAGGCTGCCGCCGACAATCCAAACCTGGCTTTGGCGCTGGTACATTGATGCGATACAATCGGTTGCATTGCACGCCCTGGAGCACTCGCCCCTTATGGCTGAAGGACGCACCCAACGCAGGCTTGCCGCCATCCTCGCTGCGGACGTGGCCGGCTATAGCCGGCTGATCGGGACGGACGAGGAGGGTACGTTGAGTCGGCTGAGGGGTCTTCGGCGTGACGTCATCGATCCCAGGGTCGATGAGTACCAGGGCCGGATCGTCAAGACCACTGGTGACGGGATATTGGTGGAGTTCGCGAGTGTCGTGGAAGCGCTCCGCTGCGCCATCAAGATCCAGCATGGCTTTGCCGAGCGGAACGCGGATGTTCCGGCGGAGCAGCGGATTGCGCTTCGCATCGGCATCAATGTGGGCGACATTGTGGTCGAGGAAGGGGACATCTACGGCGACGGGGTAAATGTGGCGGCGCGGCTGGAAGGGCTCGCCGAACCGGGTGGCATCTGTATCTCCGCCCGGGTCCAGGAGGACGTGCGCGGCAAGGTCGAGACCGATTTCGAGGACATGGGGGAGCAGCAGCTCAAGAACATCGCCTGGCCCGTCAGGGTTTATCGAGCGCAGCTCGATGGGGATGCGGCGGCGCCGCGACCGGCCTTGGCGGGTTCTGGAAAGTCATCCATTGCCGTGCTGCCGTTCGCGAACCTGTCGAACAATCCGGAGCAGGAATACTTCAGCGATGGTTTGACCGAAGATCTCATCGCGCTCCTGTCTGCCTGGCGCTGCTTTCCAGTGGTTGCGCGAAACTCGAGTTTCGCCTTCAAGAATCAGGCGCGCGACATTCGACTGATCGCTCGCGAACTGATGGCCCGCTACGTGCTTGAAGGCAGCGTGCGGAAGAGCGGCGAACGCGTCCGGGTAACCGCTCAATTGAGCGACGCCGAATTGGGACTCCAGATCTGGGCCGGGAAGTTCGATGGCACGCTCGACAGCATCTTTGCACTGCAAGACGAGATTACCGCGCAGATCGTCAGTTCGGTCGAACCGGAGCTGGAGAAGGCCGAGTTGCGGCGAATCAAGACCAAGCGGCCGACCAGCATGGGGGCCTGGGACTGTTACTTGCGCGGGCGCGAACACCTGCACGCATTGACGCCTGCTGATAACCGGCAGGCCGGCATACTGTTCGAGCGAGCCATCGAGCTGGATCCGGACTACGCGGCGGCCATGGCTGGCTTGTCCATCACCTACCAGCACGACATGCTGTTCGAGACCGCCGAGGATCGCACGGCGCACGAAAGCAGGGCGCTGGAATTGGCACGCCGTGCGGTGGCTCTCGACCCGGAGTCGTCGTTTGCCCACTATGCACTGAGCGGCGCGTTCATCTGGGCCAATGAACACGGGCACGCGATTACCGAGGCGCGGACCGCAGTCCGGCTCAATCCCAGTGACACCGCTGCGTGGCTGGCGTTGGCAAACCGCCTCGACATTGCCGGCGCAGGCGCCGAGGGAATCCCGCTGCTCGAGGCAACGCTGCACCGCAACCCGCGTGACCCGCACAATCACACGTACTACGCACAGCTCGGGCGCGCGTACATCAATGCCCGGGACTATGCAAAGGCGCTGAATGTGCTGCGCGAGGCGGTGCGTCTGCGACCCGACTTTCCAAACACCTACCACGTCCTGGCGATCTGCTTGGGGCATTTGGGGCGCGTCGAGGAGGCACGGGCGGCGGCGCGACGGTGCGAGGAATTACGACCCGGGTTCCTGGCCAAGCGTGCGCACTGGAACATCTACTTGGACGCCGAGGCAAACGCGCACCTCGCGGAAGGACTGCGCAAGGCCGGCCTCGTGCCGTAGCTAGGCCTGTCGCCATTCGCTCCAGGCGCGCCACTGCTCCGGGAACTTTCTGACCCAAGGCTCGCTGCGTTCAAGATACTCGATCACCGCGGCGGCACAGCGTTCATCCGAGGATCGATCAAGTGCTATCTTGATCGGTGCACCGACGATTGTCCGGAAGCCGATCTCGGGATCGCGGACGGTAAACACCGGCAGGAGAGGCGCACCGGTAAGCGCGGCAAGCCGGGGCGCGCCGACTGCCACCAGAAGCCGACCGCCGAACACCGGTCCCTTGATCAGATCGCTGCCTTCCGTGGAGCTGGCGACAATGGTTACGATCTCGCCGGCCTGCAGAGCCCGCATCATTCGCCGCATCGCTGTTGAAGGAGCGCTCTGATCGAACACGATGCGCTGCGACAAGTACCGATCCTCTGGAATGCTGCGGACACGATTGAGAAAGGCAGTCGCAAGGCGCGTCCGGGAGAAGCCATGCCGCGGGCTGCTCAGATGTGAAACGCGGTGACCGCTCCGATGAAGCGCGATCTTGGTAGGACCGCTGTTGAAGACAAAAGGCGCCACCCAGAGAATGACTCCGTTCTTGCGCGCGAGGGCGCTTTGCAGGTGATGCTCGCCCTCAAGCGCGGCCTTTGGACACCACCCTCCCGGTCGCCAGCCGCGCAGGTCCTGCATGCACAGCTCATAACCTGCGGCATTCAGGTCGCATGCAGCCGCTTCGGCGCATCGCCGCCCGAGCGATTCGCCCAACGCTGCCTTGATGTTGTGCGCGTTTCGCTTGACTCCCCGTCGATTGCGCAGGACCGGAATACGCGCGATCGCACGCCAGACCGACGTCCAGAGCGGCTCTGGCAACAACCAGGAAGGCAGCAGAAGTGCCGCCAGGCCAGCGGCACTCGCAAGATCGGCTTTGCGCCATGCAGCCGGCGGCGCAAGCTTCCGCGGCCGATGCACAATCAGATCGCCCAAATCCGGCGTAATGGCATCGGACCGGCAGAGAGAACGGCGAAGCACGGAGCCCCCTGATCGCACCTCTGTCATCATGCTGCCATTTCTGCCCTGCGACCGTATAAAATGGCACACGGCACGACGGGGAAGGCCGAAGCACGGGGCAAGGGTCCTCCGTCTCTTTGCGGATTGCCGGTTTCGTGGACGTTGGCCTTTCCGTATGATTGCATCCGAGTGGACTGCGATTCGCCGCGACGCGTCGTTCCGTCCAGCGGCTCGGCGCTGTCCTTTGTGGGGATGGAAATGAAGTTGCAGATTGCAGGGGACAGATCCAGCCCCGGCGCCCCATGAAGCGGCTCGGCCTGCTCCTTTGGCTGATCGCCAGCGGGCTCCTGCTGCTCCTCGGCCTTGCGCTCGCCTACATGAGCCTGATGATGGGGGCGGTGCACTGGGACAGGTGGTTGTCGCTGGGTCTCGGCATCGGGTTTCTCGCATTGTCATTTGCGTGTTTTTTGCTGTGCAGGCGCGCCTGGCGGCTGCTCAAGGCCAGTTGATTTGCACGCCTATATCGAATGGCCTGCGGCATTGCATCCCGGGCCGCGGCGGTCTCGAAGCCGTAAAGTCAAGCTTAAGGCTGACTGGACTATGATCCGGCGATGGATTCGCAGTGGCGCATTGCGCGTGACGACTTTTTCGCGTTCGACCCTGACCGCGAGTTCGACGACGTGCTCGCGCGCATCCGCTCGCCGAAGATCGCGCAGCTGCTCCGCTACTGGCATGGCCTGCGCGGTGGCCGCGCGTTTCCGAAGCGCGCGGACGTCAATCCGGATGAGATCAAGGCCCTCCTGCCGCATATCATGATCACCAGCATTTCCTATCAGCCGTTCCGCGTGCTCTATCGGCTGGTCGGCACTGAGATCGTGCACTGGGCGGGCCTCGACTTCACCAACCGTTTCGCGGACGAGCTGATCTTCGACGACGACGGCCGTGACTGGACCGACTATTACCGCGCCGCCATCGATGCCCGGAAGCCGGCGTACGGCCTGACCGATTGGATCGTCCAAAGTCGCATGCCGCTTTGGGTCGAAGCCCTGATCTGCCCGCTCTCGAACGATGGACGCATGATCGACCGGTGCCTGGCGATCGAGGATTACGAGCCGATGGCTGCCCTCGACATCAAGGCGCTGCCGCCCGTCGGGGAGCGGAGCGGCATGCTTTTCAAGAAAGCGTCCGAGTAGTCGCCACTCAAGGGCGGCAGATTAATATTGAAAAGTGCGATATTTATATCTCGAATTTATTTATTCGGGCGAAAATAATTCTAATCATTGTAAAATAATGATCCAAACACATCTAATATTTATCGGCAGAATATTGCCGTGATATTGAAAGGTATATTCTCATGACAAATCCGAACCCATCCACCACCACGCCTGAGAAGTCCGCCGATGAGAAGGCAAAGCCGGCGACGCCCGAGAACGAGCCTGTGAAGCAGCCCGCCAGTGGTGCGCACGAGCCGACGCCCGCGAAACAATCGTAGGCTGCCAACCTGTGGGGGAGGTTTCCCCCACATTTCCTGGAGATGCCCGATGACGACGCGCACGACCAAGAGCACGGTCAGCTTCACGCGGCCCTTCAATCTGAGCGGATTCGACGGCGAGCAGCCGGCCGGTTCCTACTCGGTCGAAACCGACGAAGAGCTGCTGGAAGGGGTGTCCTTTCCGGCTTACCGCCGCATGGCGACGATGATGCAGCTCGATACGCCCTCGCGCGGTTCCGCCGGCATGCTGCAAGTCGCGGTCATCAATCCGGACGAGCTGGCAGCGGCTTTGGCCGCCGATGCTGCCCACAATCCGGACCAGGATGAGTTTGCCGCGTGGCGCGCCCTGAACATGCCAGGTGCCGTCAATCCGAAGAGCTGACGGAAAACAAGGAACATGCCATGGGCAACTTTCTCGCGGCGGCCGAACGATGAAGGCATGGTTTGTCCCGCCGGTCGTCGTGCCCCTCTTTCTACTCATCATCGGGGCGATCGCCCTCGTCGTCCGGTCGCTCGGATAAGATGGGGTCACGAGGTCCCCGAATGGGCATCGCCCGCACGTTCGGCGACGCGACCGACGCACTGACTCCGCCTGCCGACTGTGAAACAGTCGTGTCCGCCATCCGGACCTGCTGGCCGATGCGCGCGCCGTTCAGGACGGCGAGCATTCTCATCTCTTTTGCCGCAGCACCCAGCCCAGGATCATGGCGAAGATCGCACCGGCGAAGCCGAAGGCGCTGATGAGCGCAGCGCCCAGGTCCTGCTTGCCTTGTTGCGGCGCATCCGCGAACAGGCCCCAGGCGATCGCGGCGGCGAGGCCGAGGACGCCGAGCGACAGCACGATCGTCCCGCTCCAGCGCCAGCGGCGCACGACTGCCTGATGGCGCGCCTCGGTGACGATCAGGTCGTCGCACGCCGCGCGGCGGACCGCCCGGCGCAGCGACCACAGCCCGGCGACCAGCACCAGGATGATGCCGCCGACGACGTATGGCGCGGCGTAGAGCACGATCGAGACGTTCATGTTGGCGAGGTCGCCGGCGCGCATCGCCCTCAGCGTTTCCGCGAGGATCGGCAACAGCCCGGTGTCGTAGAGCGCGTGCGCTCCCGCCGCGGCCAGGTAGCCGGTCACCAGGAGGTGCCACTGCCGCCAGCCATGTGCGACGAAGCGCATCAGGAACAGGCCGAAGATCATCGAGAGCAGGGTATGGGTGAGCGTCGCCAGCAAGCCGCGGCCGAACGCCATCAGCATGGCGTGCTTGCCGAACGCGGTCGCATAGCCGTGGTTCTCCACGATCGCAAATCCGACGGCGCCATAGAGGGCGGCTTGGAACGCCTGCGCCGGTGTGACGCGGCGCCAGAACGGCGCCAGCGCAAGCAGGGCGGCCACGGCCTTGGTCAGTTCCTCCGGCAGCCCGACGCGTAGGATCGCGAAGGTGAAGGCGGCCGGGATGGTGGTCAGATTGTCGAAGCTTGCCGGGCCGGTGCCCACCAGATGGCGGAGGACGAGGCTCAGCACATAGGTGCAGACGCCGCCGGCCACCACCGCCGCGCCGACCAGACGCCACGGCGCCGGGCGCGGGAACAGGTGCTGGAACAGCAGCACGAACAAAGCGGCGCAGAACAGCACCGCCGCGATCGCCGGGATCGGCAGGCTCATGAACGATCTTTCGACAGCTTCCCCTCCCGCCATCGGTACAGGCGATTGGTATCCAGAGGATTAACGCGCGGAAGCGCCGGTCTGGCAGTCCTCAGCGCGCCGGCTTCCGGCCGGAAACGGATGTTTCGGTCACCCCCAGCCGGATGTCTGTCAGGCCGAAATCCTCGAACCACTTGACCACTTCGTCCGGGGCATGGACGCCGTGGTAGACGGGGGTATAGCCGTCGAACAAGGCCAGCACCGATCGCTCGAAGGTCACGTGGTCGGAACGGAACGGCATCAGCGTCGACACCGCCCTGAAAAAGGGGTTCTCCGGCTCGGCCCGCTGCCATCGGATGATCCACTCGCACCAGTCGTGGAAGGCGGCATGGGGCAAGGTCGACGTCATCGGGATCCATTGCTTCCGCCTGGCGAACCTCAGGGAATAGAGCCAGATGGTCAGCATGCCGCCGTCCTTGAGCAGCGGCACCAGCTTGCCAGTGTATTCCTTGGTGTCCGGCGTGTGATGCAGGACCCCGATCGAGCTGATGATGTCGAAGCTGTTCGGCTTGAACGGCAGGTTGCCGATATTGGCCTGGAGCACCACGGCGTTCTCGAAGCGCCGCAGATTTCCGTACGCCACATCGACGCTGGTGCTGAGGTCGACACCGATGACTTCGGCGCCCCATTCCGCGAGCACTTCCGAATGCCGGCCGATGCCGACGCCGGCATCGAGCAGGATCTTGCCCTTGACCAACTCGGGGGTGAGGGAGGCCTTGTCAAACAGTTCGATCGCGGTGGCATTGGAGTTCTGCGCGCTATCGAGCTGTGTCGCTTGATAGGCGTCCCACTGGAACGAGAACGAACCTGCATAATGGTCGTGCGGCACGAAGCGCGGAACGTGATTGACAACCTGCGCGGACCGGCCGCCGGCAAGCGTAAGCCGGGAGGCATCGGCACCGAGCAGATCGGGAGCCAGGCGATCGCGCAGGAATTCCTGCAGGGGCGCGGATATCTTCTTGCCGAAGGCCTGCTCAAGACCGGCCGCCAGGGCAGGATCAGCGGTCATGCGCCACCTGCTTCAGCTCGGCCCGTCGTTCACCGGTCGCCGTCCGGACGGTCAGCTCATGCTCACGCGCGATGGCGCCGTCCGAGAAGATGTGCGCCAGAGCGTCCCTGCCTTCCTGGTCCAGGGACAGGCCGAACCCGCCGTCGGACAGCGGTGCGGTGACCAGCCTCGCAAGCGTGCCCGACCACCTTTCCAGCGCCACCATGTCGCCGAGCTCAGCCATCAGCACCGCTCTGATCGCGCCCAGCTTGCCGAACCGCATGGCGATCGCGCCGGGGACGGTGTGATCGAACGACAGCAAGAAGCCACCCGGCCCCTCGATCCCGAGCGACAACAGAAGAACCTGGGCAGCCGGCGAAAGATCGACGCGGCCGCGCAGCGACCATCGCTGGTCCGGTGATTCCGCAGCGCTCAGCGCGGCGATCTCGAAGTCCCACTGTGCTGCGGTCCCGGCGACCGGGCGTACCGAAAGCGAGCGCGCCGCAATGCGCATCTTCGCTTCCTGGTCGATCGCGCAATGCACGTCGGACAGGATCACACCGGGGCCGGCGCCGGACGAAGCCGCATAGTCGAAGTGCCTGGGCCACAGGATCTGCAGCATTTCGAACAGCTGCGCCGCGCCGGTGGCTTTCGTCGTTTTCCGCCAGCTCATCAGGCCGCCGAAGACCGCCGAATCCGTCGCCAAAGTGTGGATGGCGGTATACTTGCGGCCGTTGGTCAGCGGCGAGCTGTTGTCCGAGGTCGAGAAATAGATGGTACGGCCGATATGCGCATATGTGCCCAGCCCCTCCGCCGCGATCGTCTTGCCATTACGGCAATGCCACCGGGGCAACGACTTGCCGTCTTCGAACAGGACGATGGTCGAGGATAGAAGGGAATCGTCCGGCAGGTCGTCATCGATGGCAAAGGTGTAGCAATGTCCCTCGGCGTGCCGCAGGTTCCGCAGCGCGACGGTGCGGTTCATGCTCCGCAGGCTGTTCAGCAGCAGGCGGTGCAGCCCCCGCAATTTCGGATGCGCGGTCGGATTGCCGGCGAAATGGCAGAGCAGGGCGGCGCTGCATCCTATGATGTTGAAGATCGAACTCATGCCGCGCACCCTGGCGCCGTGAAGGTATCACCATACACAAGGTCCGCTGCGATTCTCTAGACCCCCTTGCCGGCGAGCGGCGTGCGCGCCGCGCCCGCGATTTCCGCTGCTACCAACTCCTGCAGCCGCCACATGCGGCGGTCGTGGATGCCATGCTCCTCCAGCTTCATGACGGTCTGGTAGAGATACATGGCGCAGGAGCCCATGTGGCCAGCCGCGCAGGCGAGGACCTGCGCCACCTCCTCGGGCGACCGCTTGCCGGAATAGTCGCTGCCGCGCGGGCCGGCATAGAACACCAAGGCCCGGACAGTGCCGGCATCGGTCCGCACGTTGATCCAGCGCGTGGCCGCCACGTCCTCGCGGTAGCCGAGCTCGCGCCGGAGCAGGCGGCGCAGCTGGTCGTGATGGTCGTTGTCGGGCAGGCGATACACCACGCCCTCGCAGCATCCGCCGCGATCCAGCGCCAGCATCAGGCCGGGCACTTCCGGCGTGCCGCGCCAGGACTTCAGCTCCAGGCAGAATGAGCGATGCCAGCCATAGGCAACGCCACGCCGATGCTCGAGCGGCGTGAAGTCCGGTTTCCAGATCAGCGATCCATAGGCGAACAGCCAGAAGGTGGTCGGGCTGTATTGCTTGAGCAGCCCCTCGGCGATGCCGTCATAGTCCTCGTCGTTGAGGCGGGTGAGCCCCGGCTCCGGCGAGGTGTCACGCTCAAGGCGTTCGACCAGTGCCACCAGATCGGCGGTCAAAGCCATTGGCTTTCTGGTGGGAGGCACGGTCCCTCAGGCGTGGAGCGACTTGGCGATCGCGTCGAACGCCGCCAGCAGCAGGTGATCGGTCGCGTCCTCGAGCGGCAGCGGCTGCGACGACAGTTTGGCGATCACCATCTCGGCCGCGGGATCGATGTAGATCCACTGGCCGTGGATGCCGATCGCACAATAGGTGCCGCTGGCGTTGCCGATCATGTACCACTGGCTGCGGTAGCGACCGTTGGGCAGGAACTTGGCCGCGGTCGGCTGCGCCAGCCATGCCCGCTGGTCGCCGTTGTTGAGGATGTCCTCGATCCACCCGCGTGGCACGATCTGCTCGTCGCCTGCGCGGCCGAGGTTCCGCACCATCTCGCCGAAGCGCGCCAGGTCGCGCAGTGTGATACAGATGCCGCCGGCGGCCCGCGCCGCGCCCAGGCGGTCAACGGTGACATGCGCATCGGCTTCGGTCCCCAGCTTTCGCCAGATCAGGCCGCTCAGCAGCTGGGCATAAGGCGCGCCGCCGGCGCGCTCCACGATCCAGCCCAGCAGATCGGAGTTGGGCGAGACATAGTGGAACTTGGCGCCGTGCGGGTTCTCGTCCCGGCCGAGGGTGACGAGGAAGCTGTGGAGATCGCCGGCCAGCGCCGGGTTCGCCACCGGATTCCATCCGGTCGCGGCGCGATAGCGCGCGAAGTCGCCGGTCGTGTCGAGATAATTCTCCACGAACGAAATGCCGACGGTCATGTCCAGGACGTGGCGCACCGTGCAATCCCCGTAGACCGAGCCGGCCGCTTCCGGGATGTAGCGCGTGACCGGGGCGTCGGGGTCGAGCTGCCCGCGCTCCGCGAGGATGCCTGCGAGAATCCCGGTGATCGACTTGCTGACGGAGAATACGATATGTGGATCGGTCGGCGTGAGGCCGTTGCCGTACCATTCGAAGGCGAGCCGGCCTTTGTGCAGGACCAGGAAGCCATCGGTCGAGGTGTGCGGCAGCAGGCGTGCCACCGTCCAGGCCGCCCCGTCGGAGGCCGTGAAGGCGACATCGCCGAGCTTGCGCGGCGCCTGCGACCAGGCCGAGATGCGCGCCGGGTCGTGGGCGATCCGCGCCACCGGCAGCAGCTCGGCGACATGATGGAAGGCATAGCAATTCCACGGCGCCATCCGCCAGTTGGCGAGCGTGACGCCGGTGCCCTGTGACGACATTGCCGTTCCCTCGTTCAAGATGATCGCACTCCCGTTCTCTCGCGCTTCAATCCAACGCCGACATAGTGATGCAACAGCTGTGGATCGGCCCGCAACCGATCGGGCGTTGCAATCTCGCAGCTGCGGCCGTTCTCGATGAACAGGATGCGGTCGGCGACGTTCAGCGCCGCCTCGACCCGCTGCTCGACCAGGATGGTGGCGACGCCCTGGACCTTCAGCTGCTTGACCGTGTTGAGGATGGTGGCAATCGCGCTCGGCATCAATCCTTCGGTCGGCTCATCCAGCAACAGCGCCCTCGGCTCCAGGCACAGGGCGCGGGCGGTCGCCAGCATCTGCTGCTCGCCGCCGCTGAGCGTGCCGGCGCGTTGGCGCATGCGCTGCCGGAGAACCGGGAACAGGCCAAGCACATGCTCCAGGGTTGCCGCGCCGCGGTCACGCGTCATCAGCCCGACCTGCAGGTTCTCCTCGACCGTCAAATCCGAGAACAATCGCCGGCCCTGCGGGCAGTAGCCGATGCCCTGCTTCGGCACCGCGTGGGCGGGCAGGGCGGCGAGGTCGGTGCCGTCCAGCACCACGCGCCCGGAACGCGGCCGCACCAGGCCCATGATGGCCTTGAGCAGCGTGGTCTTGCCGGCGCCGTTGCGGCCGAGCAGGCACAGCACCTCGCCCTGTTTCAGTTCGAGCGCGAAGTCGCGCAGCACCTGCACGTTGCCATAGAAGCAGTTGAGGCCTTCGACCTGCAGCATCACGCCCCCAGATAGGCGTGCTGGACGGCGGCATCGGCGGTGATTTCCGCCGGTGTCCCTTCGGCCAAAATCGCGCCGTTGTTCATGACGGTGATGCGCTGCGCCAGCTCCATCACCACGTCCATGTTGTGCTCGATCAGCAGGATGGTGGCGTCGGCCGCGATCTCGCGCACCAGCTTGCAGAAGTTGGCGATCTCCGCTTCCGAGAGACCCTGGGTCGGCTCGTCCAGCACCAGCAGCTTCGGCTTCAGCGCCAGGCTCATCGCGACCTCCAGCAGCCGCTGATGGCCGTAGGGCAGGTTGGCAGCCGGGGTATCGTGGCGCTCGTGCAGTTCCACCCGCTCCAGCGCACTTGCGACCGAAGCGGTGAGCATGGACTGATCGACTGCGTGCCACGGCGCCTTGCCCAGCGTCAGCGCGCGCTGTGCTGCCAGCGCCACGTTCTCGAAGCAGCTGAGGTTGCGGAACACGCTGGTGATCTGGAAGGTGTAGACGATGCCGCGCGCCACCCGTTCCCAAGGCGGCAGGCGCGTGATGTCGGCGCCGCCGAACAGGATCGCGCCGTCGCTCGGCGCCACGCGGCCGCAGATCATGCTCACCAACGTGGTCTTGCCGGCGCCGTTGGGGCCGATGACGGCGTGGATCTCGCCGGGATCGAGGCGGAAGTCGACCTTGTCCACGGCGGTGAGGCCGCCGAAGCGCCGGGTGAGCGATCTGGTCTCGAGGAAGCTCACGGCAGCCACCTGACGCGCTTCTCGCGCAGGGTGCCGAGGATGCCCTTGGGGAAGAACAGCGTCAGCAGCACCAGGGCAGCGCCGACCACGATCCGGTAGCTCTGCGTGACGTCGCCGGTCCACTCGACCAGGTAGAACATCAGCAGCGCGCCGACGATCGGTCCGAGGACGGTTCCCGCGCCGCCGAGCAGCACCCACAGCAGCGCGAAGATCGAATATTCGATCGAGGCGAAGGTCGCGCCGACATAGCCGAACATCAGCGCATAGGATGCACCGGCCGCTCCCGACAGCAGACCGGAGAGGGCAAGGGCCAGCAGCTTGTAGCGGAAAGTGTGGTAGCCCAGCATCTTCACCCGCTCCTCGTTCTCGCGGATCGCGATCAGGACGCGTCCGACGCGCGAGCGGATCAGGACGAAGCACAGGACGAGCGCGCCGGCGAACAGCGCGAGCGCGAGGTTGTAGCGCAGCGTAGGACTGGTCAGGCTGAGGCCTCCGATCTGCCGCGCGGCCGCGCTGATGACGATGCCTTCGTCGCCGCGCGTCACCTCGTTGAAATAGAGGATGAGCAGGAAGCAGGCCTGCGCGAACATCAGGGTGACGATCATGAAGGAGACGCCGCTGGTGCGCAGCGCAATCAGCCCAACCGCCGTCGCGAAAGCCAGCGCGGCGAGAGCGCCGAGGATGAAGGCACTGACCGGATCGATGCCAAAATAGTGCACCGTGAGCCCGGCGCCGTAGAGCCCGGCAGCAAAGAACATGGCATGGCCGAGGCTGAGCAGCCCGGTATAGCCGATCAGGATGTTGTAGCCGATGCCGTAGGTCGCCAGCACCATGATGCTGGTGAAATTGGTGTGGTGA